>NZ_DASTTN010000417.1:0-2058 GCF_035760125.1 Flavobacterium sp. | reverse complement strand
TTCGGTAGCGGCTTCTACTACCAAATCAACACCAACAACACCATCTTTAATGTCGGTATAGGTAATAATATTAGTAATTGTTTTGGCTTTGTCATCTTCGGTTATAGTTCCTTTTGAAACCATTCTGTCCAAGTTGGCTGCTATTGTTGCCATTCCTTTATCCAATGATTTTTCGGAAACATCAATTAATTTCACGGTGAAACCACTTTGTGCAAAAGTATGAGCTATTCCGTTACCCATAGTTCCTGCTCCGATTACAGCTATAATTTTCATTTTTTTTGTATTTTAAAGTTAAAAAAGTTTAAAATTTAAAGACCAGTGATTGACTTTAAACTTTAAACTTTCAATGTATATTTTTTAGTTTTTATTTTTTAAAACAATCTATAATTTGATACGCTACTCTCAAAGCATCTGTAGCTTGTTCTAATGTTACCACTGGCGTTGTATCATTATTGATAGCATCTGCAAATGATTCCAATTCGTCAAGTATGGCGTTGTTTTGTTCTACATCAGGATTAGAAAAATAAATTTGTTTTTTTACTCCTTCGGCATTTTGCAAAATCATATCAAAATCACCAGGCACTTCTGGGGCATCTTTCATTTTTACCACTTCACATCTTTTTTCCAGAAAATCTACAGAGATGTAGGCATCTTTCTGAAAAAAACGTGATTTACGCATGTTTTTCATTGAAATTCGGCTTGCAGTTAAATTCGCAACACAACCATTTTCGAATTCAATTCTGGCATTGGCAATATCTGGGGTATCGCTTATCACAGAAACTCCGCTGGCATTGATATTTTTTACTTTTGATTGGACTACACTCATGATAGCGTCGATATCGTGTATCATTAAATCCAAAACGACAGGAACATCGGTTCCGCGAGGATTGAATTCGGCCAATCGATGAGTTTCAATGAACATTGGGTTTTCAATCATGTTTTTGGTTGCAATAAATGCAGGATTGAACCTTTCAACATGCCCAACTTGTCCTTTTACATTGTATTCTTTGGCAAGTGCAATGATTTCTTCGGCTTCTTCAACCGTATTGGAAATGGGTTTTTCTATAAAAACGTGTTTACCCGATTTAATGGCTACTTTGGCACATTTATAGTGGGAAAGAGTAGGGGTGACAATATCAATAACATCAACTGCATGAATCAATGTTGCTATAGTGCTGAAATTTTTGTATCCAAATTCTTTACTTATTTTTTCAGCGTTTTCTTGATTGGGGTCATAAAAACCGACTAATTCATACTTCTCAGATTGTTGTAATAAACGCAAATGTATTTTACCTAGATGCCCAGCACCCAATACTCCAATTTTCAGCATAATAATGTTGTTTCCACAAAAATAGTAATAAAATAAGAAATTCCAATTTATAAAAATACTAAATTCTAGAGATATGCTTTATTATTTTGAATAAGAATTAGGTTTTATTTTGGATTGGAAATTGATTTAGTTTTCTATTTTTGTTCTTTAATAAAAACCTTAAATTTTGAAAGATACTGCCAAGCATCAAGGACTTCGAAATCAATTAGTAACCGTTTTGCAGAAAAAGGGTATAACTGATAAGAATGTCTTGGAAGCTATTAAAAAAATCCCACGTCATTTATTTTTAAATTCAAGTTTTGAAGATTATGCTTATCAAGATAAGGCTTTTCCTATTGCTGCAGGTCAGACTATATCCCAACCTTATACCGTTGCTTTTCAAACCCAGTTATTAGAAGTAAAAAAAGGGCATAAAGTTTTGGAAATTGGTACAGGTTCAGGGTATCAAACAGCCGTTTTGTGTTTGGTGGGTGCTCAAGTTTATAGTATTGAAAGACAAAACGAGCTGTTCAAACAAACATCGGCTTTATTGCCTAAACTTGGAATACGTCCTAAGCATCTTTCTTTTGGAGATGGTTATAAAGGACTACCTAATCACGCTCCGTTTGATAGTATTATTGTTACTGCAGGTGCACCAATAATTCCCCAACCTCTAATGGCACAACTTAAAATAGGAGGAAGACTCGTGATTCCTTTAGGAGAAGATATTCAAATTATGACGCTGTTAA
>NZ_DASTTN010000416.1:0-4906 GCF_035760125.1 Flavobacterium sp. | reverse complement strand
TCAAATGATTAATCGCCGCCGTTGGGTTGCTGTCCCAAGGCAAAATTGCGGTTTCAGAATTGGTGGTCACAAATGTTTCTGCTTCAAAATCAATTTCAGCCCCAGCTGAGATAATTTTAAAATGAGTTGTGCCACTCGGGGCTGCCAGCATGTTTCTTGGTATAAAAGAAACTAAATCAATAGTTATTTCTCCGGTGGCACGATTTATTGCACCAGCATATGGCGCAAACAATGTAGTGCTTAATTTTCCACCGATGTTAAAATCAAAGCCGTTAAGCAATTCTGCCTCGCCATCAATAATGTTTCGAAGTCCACGTTCATTGGTCGCATCCGCCTGAATTACTTTCATCATCAATTGGGTAAGTCGGCCTACCATTCTACTGTCTGAAGAATTCAGTAGTAACGTTCGAAAAGCCAAACGCAATGTTTTCCCCGCTTTTCCTGCTCTCCCAAATTCAGCTCCATTCTCACGGGTGCGCTGAAACGCAGGATCGTTGGCAATTCGGTTGGCATCAATGCCACCTTTCTCGCGGGCAATGTACCCATCCTTTGATTTATAAAAAGTAATATCCCCGATAGTACCTTTCAATTTAATTATGCCTTTCTGTTTTGCCATAATGGTTTAAAATTTAAGTTTAAAAATGATTGATCTACTCTGTCATCCTGAATATTCGTTGCAACTAAATCGGGATTGATCTCAGCAAATATTTCATCATTTATATCACATTTCAAAAGACGATGGTCAAAAACGGTAGTAAAAAGCCTATAATAACCTTATTAGGTAACTTAAAACTAAAGTAATTTTCTTAACTTTGTTCCCTTCAGGAGAAAGGCACTCAAAGCCCTATCCTAAGTATGGATAATGTATTAAAAGTGGTAGTGTGATAGGAGCAAACATCAGGGTGTGTATTTATCCCAAAGATGTACAACGTATTACTGGTAAAACATACAGACAGGCAAGGTTGTATTTAATCAAAATTAAAGTCAGCCTAAACAAAGAATCGCATCAATTAATTTCCATAGAGGAATTTTGTTTGTATTCAGGCCTTCAGCTAGAACATGTTTTACGTTGTATAATCGGATAGGAATCCAAGAATTAAGAAGTCTATCACTCATTTACAACATAACAATACCTGTTCAACAAGCAGTTCAAAATAGAACTACTAAGCATACTCCAGTTTTCTCATTCTTAATGTGAAATCCGTCAATATACTTCAATCACAACCATAGTAGTAATATTCACAATTTAATTGACAATCGCCTCCAATTGAAATCTAAGAACAGATGTATACAGCCCCATAACTATTGGATCAATGGAATCTGTCTTATTGAGATATTTAAACAACTTAGTGGTAATATTAGCTGAAGTCAAATTAGTAAAACTCAAAGTATTTGCTTTTTTGCGAGCTAATCTTGAAAACGGACATTTTCTTTGGAACAATACTGGATTCAAATTAAAATCAGATTATATATCTTCAACTATTAGCAAATCTGTTTTTTAATGAATGTAAAAGTTCAATCGCTTCTTTTACTTTTAACGCAGAAGGCAAAATAATTGCCTCTGTAATATCGAATGACGATTAGGCTAAAAACAAAAAACCCTCAACAATTGTTGAGGGTTTAAATACTGGCGGAGAAAGAGGGATTCGAACCCCCGGACCTGTTACAGTCAACAGTTTTCAAGACTGCCGCATTCGACCGCTCTGCCATTTCTCCAATATGTCGCTTTCGTTATCCGATTGCGAGTGCAAATATAAGAACCTTTTTTGGTTATGCAAATCTATTTTTAGAAAAATTACATCTATTTTTTAAGGAAATTTTTAATTGTTTCATTTGCTACACTTTATAAAAAAAATAGTTTCAAAAAAAATTGCAACTATTGGGTAATTTGTAAAAAGTGATTAGTAATTGGCTATGATCCGTTATATAATTGCTAATTCAGAATCAAGATGATCATAAAAAAATCCTTCAAAATATAATTCTGAAGGATTCATCCAATCACTTTTTACTGATTACTGTTCACTAAAACTAATATGCCACATAATCTTTAATCTCCAAACCGTATCCTATCATACCAACGCGTTTGGTTTGCTGTGTATTTGATAACAATCGAATTTTGGAAATGTCTATATCATGCAATATTTGTGCACCAATACCAAAATCTTTGTTGTCCATCTTGATTTGTGGCGCTTTGAATTCGCCTTTGGCTTGTAATTCTTTCAATTCAACAATGCGATTCAATAAATCTATTGATTGCAATTCTTGATTAATAAACAATACTGCACCTTTGCCCTCTTCATTGATTATTTGAAACATATCATCCAATTTTTTATGGGCATCATTGGTCAATGTACCCAATATATCATTGTTCACCGAAGTAGAGTTAATACGGGTTAGTATTGGTTCGCCTATATTCCAGGTTCCCTTGGTCAAGGCAATATGTATTTGCTTGTTGGTTGTTTGTTGATACGCTCTTAGCCTAAAAGTGCCAAAACGGGTTTCAACATCAAAATCTTCTTTCTTTACAATCAAACTGTCGTGTTGCATTCTATAGGCAACCAATGCTTCGATTGAAACCAATTTTAAGTCAAATTTCTTGGCCACTTTCACCAATTGTGGCAATCGAGCCATGGAACCGTCCTCATTCATGATCTCAACAATCACCCCTGCCGATTTAAATCCTGCCAAACGCGCAAAATCAATAGCAGCTTCGGTATGCCCCGTTCTTCTCAAAACTCCACCTTGTTTGGCAATCAATGGGAATATATGCCCTGGACGTGCTAAATCATGTGGCTTTGTATTTGAATCAACTAACGAAAGTATAGTTTTGGCTCTGTCAGAAGCAGATATTCCAGTAGTTACTCCATTACCCCTTAAATCCACCGAAACCGTAAAAGCAGTTTCCATAGGATCGGTATTGTTACTTACCATCACATGCAATCCTAGTTCTTTACAACGGCTTTCTGTTAGTGGTGCACATATTAAACCGCGACCATGTGTAGCCATAAAGTTGATCATTTCGGGCGTTACTTTTTCGGCTGCAGCTAGAAAATCACCTTCATTTTCACGGTCTTCATCATCAACTACAATAATTACTTTGCCTTGACGAATATCTTCAATAGCTTCTTCTATTGTGTTGAGTTGTATTTTTGTGGTAGACATCTTATTCTTTATTTTGAGATGGAATTATTTTTTGAAACAATTTTTGAAATGCTTTTTGTATAGGTGTTAATATTACATCCATATTAATCAAACCAATATCATTAGTGGCACGATAAGTCAACAAAAGTGCTAGCGGTGTAAGAATTAAGGATGACATCCAAGCTCCAAGAAAAGGGGTTAAACCATCCTCTTGAGAGATTCTTTTCCCAAACGTATTGATAAAGTGGAAGGATATAAAAATTAAAACTGCGAATACAATCGGTAAACCAAGACCTCCTTTTCTAATAATCGCACCCAATGGCGCTCCTATAAAAAACATCAAGAAGCACGCATAAACAATAACAAATTTATCATTTAAGGATAAAATATGGCTGTTTATATTTTTCTTTTTATTGTCCAGTTCACTTCTTGTGGCATCAATAGTATACAATGTACTTTGTGCATTACTACTGGCGGCTTTTAAAATTTCAGCTTTTTGCTTGTTATCGTAGATGGACAACAAATTTTTAATCAAAGGCTTTTTCTTTGCAAGCTGAGGAGCTTTATTGTCGGTTAGTGTACCTATTCTTGCGCCACTGTTTTCAGAAAATGACACAATTTCAGCATCTCTGTTTTTATTCAAGGAATCCAATGTGTATCGCAAATCATTTACATTCAACATCGAGTTGGTCGCAGATACTGTTTCGTCTTTAGTGTCCACTTTATTCAATTGGGACAAATCAATATTGATGCGGTATTTTTTAAAAGAACTTTTGGCAAAAGGCAATTTATCACGATCCTCATATTTTTTAGGCACAATATCCTGATAATAATTACCGTCATTCAAAACCAATTGCAGAATACTTGTTTTATCGCTACTGATTAATTCTCCGTCTGTGGCACGAATCACCGTTTTGCTTCCGTCACCATTTTGTGATTTTTGATGAATGGTAATCCCTGTAAGATGATTTCCATTTTCTCCCGATTTTTTATTCACTTTAATATTATACATACCAACGTCGCTAAATTGACCTTCGGTAATAGCAAGTGCTGGTTTAGCCTGGGCGATGTTTTTTCTGAAATTGACAAACCTGAATTCAGCATATGGAATCACATTATTGGCAAATAAAAAGGCCACAATACTCAATATCGCAATAGCGATAGTCAAACTTCTCATAGCTCTTTGCAGTGAGATACCCGAAGATTTCATTGCTGCAAATTCGTAATGCTCAGATAAATTTCCAAAAGACATTATTGAAGCCAATAAAATAGATAGCGGTAAAACCAAAGGTACAATTCGAGGCATCGAAAAAGCCAAAAACTTGATAACCATTACGAAATCCAAATCTTTACCGGCCAATTCGGCAATAAATAACCAGACCGTTTGCAGGATGAACACAAAAAAAAGGATAACAAATACCGTAGCAAATGTACCCAGAAATGTTTTTAATAAGTATCTGTCTAGAATCTTCACCTAAATAATTAGTCTAATTTATTGATGTAATAATTGGGATATTTGCTTGCAACAAAGGTAAACTGATTTTTCGGCAATGTCTGATTTGTTTTAAAAGAATTAACCGTCAATGTAGTTTTGGTTCCTTTTTTGGCAATTTCTATGACATTATAAATGTTATTGGTTTTGGAATCGATTCCTACCAAAATCTCTTTTCTTTGATCTTTGGCATTTGTGGGAGTCAATTTAACGTATTGTATTTTTTTACCACCTACATTTTGAACAATATCCATTGTGAATTTATAACCTGTA
>NZ_DASTTN010000415.1:0-3422 GCF_035760125.1 Flavobacterium sp. | reverse complement strand
GAAAAATCAAATTCTATATTATTTTTAAGGTATATATACCTATTATATTGTAAAAGAACCTAATCAGGCACACTAACCTATTTTTTAAATAAAAATTATATATTTGCTTTCTAAAACAATTTGATTTTGAAAAAGATTTTTTTAAAAAAGTTACCTTCCTTCAACCTCCAAGAAATGTTAATCGTCTTGGCAATCATTGGAATTCTTTTACTTATCGCTTTGCCAAATTTAATGCCATTAATCACAAAAGCCAAGAGCGTAGAGGCTCAAGTACAGCTCAAAGCAATTTACAATGCCGAAAAACAATACTACTTCATGTACTCTAAATACAGTCCAAATTTCACAGAAATAGACTTCGAGGCTCCAAAAACGGTCAAACAAAATGGTAGTGCCAATTATTCCTATGAAATTGTACAATCTACTAATAGTGATTTTAAAGTAAAAGCCACTGCTTTGACTGATTTTAATGGGAATGGAGTTTTTAATGTTTGGGAAATCGATCAAAATGGGGTTCCAAAACAAATTATCAATGACTAATGTGGGTTTTTAGAATTTTACTGCTTAGCGTTTTTTTTCTAATCCTTTATCAAGATTATAAAGACCGAAAAGTATATTGGTTTCTATATCCTCTTATAGGTATTTCAACACTTCTTTTACAAATAAAAGTTGTGCCTTTTTATTCTATTTTGATCAATATTGGATTTAACATACTATTTGTTACTATTTTACTATTGACATGCTATTTATATGCCACTTTTAGATTGAAGAAGAATCTTTTAAAAGAAGTATTTGGATTAGGCGATGTATTATTTTTTCTTTTTATAGCATTTTCATTTTCTATAGTTTCTTTTTTTATCCTTTTTGTTTTTTCCTTATTCTTTTCGCTGCTTTTACATTTCATTTTAAAACACAGGCAAATAGAAAAAACAGTTCCACTTGCCGGGTACATGTCTTTATTTTTTGGAACTATATATGCCATTAGTTTTTTTTATGAGTGCAACTTTTTATACGCCTATTAAACAATGAGCCATTTTAACATTCCAATAGAAATTCAACAACTTATCAAATCGGAACAAGCCTATCACTACAGAATAATTCCTGTAGAAAAAATAGGCAATCAGCTGATACTAAAAACAGACAACCAAGATATCACCACTTTACAAGCTGAGCTTTCTGTTTTACTCAACTTCCCTACCCAGCTTAAAGAAGAAACTAGCGAGAACATCAATAGATACTTAAGCACCAATTATAGAAAATCCTCTTCTAATGTTGTATCAAGCATTCATTACTCTATTGATTTTTTGGAGAAAATTGTAGTCAATGCTAAGGAAATTGGTAGCAGTGATATTCATTTTGAACCCTACGAAAAAAATGCTCGAGTGCGATTTCGCCTCGATGGAAAATTAAAAGAACAATTTCATATTACTACTGAAGAATATCCTGTTCTGATCAACAAAATAAAAATCAGGGCTCAACTCGATATTTCCGAAAAACGATTACCACAAGATGGACGTATTACCATCGTAACAGATTACGAAGACTTTGATATTCGGGTTTCTATTCTACCTACCCTGCATGGAGAAAAGGTAGTGCTCCGTATTTTGAGTAAAGACACCAGCCACATAGACATTAATGCTCTTGGTTTTACTGAAAAAGAACTAATTACCTACTTAGAAAACATTAAAAAACCTAATGGCATTGTTCTCATTTCGGGCCCTACAGGTTCTGGTAAAACAACAACATTATATGCCACTTTAAAAAAACTGAATCTTCCCAACACAAATATACTAACGGTTGAAGACCCAATTGAATATACGTTGGAAGGAATCAATCAAGTACAATTAAAAGAAAATATTGGGCTTGATTTTGCCACTACCCTCCGAACTTTTTTACGACAGGATCCAGATATCATTATGGTTGGAGAAATACGTGATGTCAACACCGCCAATATGGCAATTAGAGCAGCCTTAACAGGACACCTCGTTTTATCTACCATTCATACCAACTCGGCTTGGGCAACCATTTCACGATTAATAGACATGGGAATACCTTCTTTTTTAATTGCCAGTACTCTTAACCTAAGCGTAGCACAACGCTTAGTTCGTAAACTTTGCAATCATTGTAAATTAGAAAAGCCAATTTCAGCGGACGTATTTCCAACTGGCTTTGAAATACCTGAAAATTTAATAAACCATCACGAAGCCGTTGGATGTGATCACTGTTATCATACTGGTTATTCCGGAAGAAAAGCCATATACGAAATACTTCCAATTGACAACGAACTTTCTGCTTTAATAAAAAACAATCAATTGGAAATTGATCATTATATCGAAGAAAAAGAAATTTTCACTTTAAAGAAAAATGCATTATCATTAATCAAAGAGGGAACCACTTCAATAGAAGAAGTTTTTTCATTACTTCTATAATAAAACTTATATTAGCCGATTCAATTTGCCCCCTATTCATGAGAAAAATCACCATTATACTAATTTTATTTATTTTTCAAATTACTTTTAGTCAAGAAAATAGAATTGAACAAATTAGAAACAATCTCGAAGCTATTAAGCTCGACACACCCGGATTAACGGAGAAAGTTAATATTACTATTAAAGAAGCCTCATTATCTAGCTTTCTGTTGGCTATTGCCGAAAACCATAAGTTAAACATCAGTGTTGCTCCAAATTTAGCTCAAATAAACCTCGTAAATGATTTCACCAATGTAACGGTAAGTGATTTATTGCTTTTCCTTTGCAAGGAATACAATCTAAGTATCGATTTTTCTGGCAATATATTATCTATTAAATCATATGAAAAACCTGTTGAAAAAACAGTTCAAAAAGAGATTGATGTAAAATATGACATAACAAATGATTGGCTTTCTCTAGATTTAAAAGAAGATAAATTATATGATGTTTTCAAAAAGATAATGGATGTAAGTGGCAAGAATCTAGTCTTTGCTCCCGGTTTAGAAAACCATTTATTAACCGCATACATCAAAAATGTTCCTTTTGATGCTGCTTTAAATAAATTAGCCTATGCTAATAATTTAAATGTCACTAAATCCAGAGATAATTTCTATATTTTTGATCAATTGGATGGAAACTTTTCTCCTAATACTAATATAAATGCTGACATTACTAAACAAAGTAAACCGCAAAGTTCCAGAAAATCAAATTTTTTCTTTACAGTAATTGACCCTGAAAAAAAATTATTGGATGTTGATTTTGAAAACATTCCTATTTCCAGCATTGTATACGACATTGGACATGAGTTGGATATTGATATGTTTATTTCAAGTCCATTAGAGGCCGCGGGTAATGCTACTGTCAAAGCAAAAAATATAACTTTTGATACACTTTTGGTGAAACTATTTGAAACTAAAACGGACAGTAAAGCAATAATAAATAATCAGCAACAACAAT
>NZ_DASTTN010000414.1:0-12025 GCF_035760125.1 Flavobacterium sp. | reverse complement strand
CGCTCCTATTTTGCTAAAGACACACCAATTGATTTTGAAAAAGTCAAATATAAATTTACAACTGTTGAATGCGTTGATAAATGATTTTTAGTTAAGACTAATTTAAACAAGAATTTTACTGATTTTCACTAATAGATGTGGTTATTGCAGTAATGTAATAATTCCACTAGCAAATTTGTGACAATCCGTGAAATTCTTGTTTGTTTTCAAATTTTGTCAAAAGTACTAAAATACATGTACCAATTCCATTCCCAGTTTTCACCCTTATCTTCCGAAAATGCCTGACTCCAAATAGGGTTGTCTTTGTCTCTAGCGTCCCAACGGAACGCAACTATTATTTCTTTTCCATTAAATATGTCTTTTGTGAAAAAATGGGCGATGTTATTTTCAAAAGAACCCACAACACCTGGCTGTAATATGCCTTCGTTCGAATCTGCCCAATAAATAGTCCAAAGTTTTGTTTTTGGATTAAAAAGTCTCAGTGACATTCCCTCAAAAGATTCACCATCAAATGTTGCAAGATAATTGTCAATATTTCCAATGCCATTCAGTATGCTATACATTTCTTGGGTTGATTCAAATTCAATCCATTCCTTGCAATTGTCCAAACGCGATTTTAGTTTTCGGTTTTTAAGTTTCCATTTGCCCTGATAAAAATCAAAATCATGTTTGGATGAAGTTGGTGAAGCTACAATTACTAAATTTTCACTTTCATCAAACTTTACTTTTGGGACTTTAATTGTGCCTTTGTTTTGTATCATTTAGTATTATTATTTTTAGAATATTTGTCTAGATCAAATTGTTAGATAATCAATAATGATGGTTATGTCCTTTTGAGGAACGAAGCAATCATATTTGCTATATCCTGCCCAATATGATATTTAATAGTAATAAAAATATGAAAAAATAGTCATGTATGACATTTGTTAATAATCTAAAAAAACTTCACTTTAACTAATCCCGTTATGTCTGCGTAAAGGATAGAAGCTAGCTACCCAAGTAGCGCGAATAGCCTGACCACCACTAGGAAAAAGGGCGTATAAGCGGTACTATTGGTTAGCCCTTTTTTCTAGTGGTGGTTACGCCCAAATAACAAAATGTATTACTTGAAAAATACATCATAGGCAAATCGAAGCAGTGTGCCTACAACGACTACCAAAAAGAAGATTCGGATGAATTTGTTTCCACGATTGATGGCTAGTTTGGCGCCTATCCATCCTCCTATTGCGTTACTACCGGCCATGGGTAAGGCGATTGCCCAAATGATTTTACCTTTTAGCATGAATAGACAAATAGAACCAAAATTAGTTGCGAGATTGACCATCTTGGCATTGGCGGAAGCGTGCAGGAAGTCAAATCCCATTATGGCGATGAAGGCAACAACTAAGAAGCTTCCCGTGCCAGGACCAATGAATCCGTCATAAAATCCCACAAAAAAACTGATTCCCACGGCATTCAAAATTTGTGTTCTTGGAGAAATGTCTCTGACTTGATGTTGTCCGAAATTTTTCTTGGCATAAGTGTAAATTGCTAATAATGATAAAATTACAAGTAATAAAGGTTTCATGAAATCATTACTCACATAGGTCAATAATGTAGATCCCAAAAATGCGGCAGGAAAAGCCAGCAGCATCATAATGATCAGGATTCTCCAATTGATAGTAACTCTTTTTAAGTATTGGTAAGCGGCAAATGAGGTACCACTAAAGGCTGGTATTTTTAAGGTTCCTATCACGGTAGATACAGGAAGATTGGGTAATAGTATGAGTCCTACGGGTGTTTGTATTAGTCCGCCACCACCTACTATGGCATCTATAAATCCTGCAAAAAAGGCAGCTAAGCAAAGTAATACGATGATGTAGGTTTCCATTTGATTTAATTTCGATTCTATATGATTTTTACTCTCAAAGGTGCAGAGTCGCAAAGAAAACAGTTTTAAACTTTGTGACTCAGCGACTTTGCGGGAGATCGCAAAAATACCATTCCACTTTATATTATTGCGAAAAATTTGCCATTGATTTAGTTTCAAAAACATTATTTTTGCTTTTTTTAAAACGAAAACAAAATGGATTTATCAAAATTGCTTGAATTACTGAGTTATACCTTGCCTGCGATTATAACTGGGATGGTTGCTTATTACTTTTTTAATTTACATACTAAAAATGAGGAAGGAAGACGTCGTTATTTATTGATGAAAGAGGGGCAAAAAAACTCGATGCCTTTGCGTTTGCAAGCATACGAGCGCATGACTTTGTTTTTGGAACGCATTAGTCTTTCAAATTTATTGATTAGAATTTCTCCGATTTCAACGGATAAAAATGATTATGCAAATTTTGTTATTGCCCAAATCGAACAAGAATTTGAACACAATTTGGCGCAGCAAATCTACATGACCGATGAGTGTTGGACAATCATCACTACTGCCAAAAATGCTACGATTCAGATGATTCGCAAAGCAGCTTTGAGTCCTACTGTAAATAATGCGGATCAATTGAGAGAAGCGATATTGAATGATTTATTGGAAAAACAAACGCCAAGCAATGCGGCTTTAGGTTATATCAAAAAAGAAGTAAGCCAGATGTGGTAATCTTTTGAGAATCTAAGTTTCTAAGAAACTTAGATTCTTAAGATTTTTTTCTCATCTAATTTCACTCATAATTTCACTTTTATTTTGGGCATATTTGAATCCTAACTGCCACCATTTTTTCATCTTTTTTTGATTAAAAATGAGGGCATTATTGGTTAGTTTGGTTGGGGTGTAATATAAATTGAGTTTTACATTATGGTTTGTGGCTGACAGTTTTCCTATAGATACATCGTGTTTTCCCAATTGATCTAAGGAAAACAGAAACAAATCGATCATTAGTGAAAATGGATTCTTTCCCAAAGTGGTTTTGGTTAATGTGATTTCAGTTTCCAGAATAATAACGTCTATTTCGGTAGCACCGCGATGAATGGCTTCTCTTATTGGAACCAAACTTGAAAATCCGCCATCACCATATTCGCATCCGTATTTTTTGACTAAACTCATGAAGGGTATATAATTACTGGATATCCAAATCCAATCGCAAAATTCATTGTATGTGCAGTTTTTAATCGATTTGTATTCAGCTTCGTTTTTGGAAATGTTAGTGACAGTAATCACTACATCGGTAGACAACGATTTTAAATATTCGAATTCGGGAACCGATAGATTGGTTTTGATGAATTTTTGAAGGTTTCTGCTTTCGCCAAAAGTTCTTTTTCCTCTCAAAAATTGTCGAACAACGTTGAAATGGTTAATCGTTACGTAATTTATTCTATTTTTCTTTTTGATAATAAAAGGATTGATGTCAAATATTTGATCCATACCGACATTGGTATAAATAGTATGGAGTTTTTCAATATTCCCCAAAGCCAGGTGCGGAATCAGCAAACTTCCGGTTGATGTTCCTAAAAATAAATCGTAGGTGCGCCCTTTGTTTTGCAACAAGTATTGAGCGACACCACCCGCAAATGCGCCTTTGCTACCTCCACCAGAAATGACTAATGCCCTCATTATTTAAGATTTTTGATTAGTGATTAACGATTTTTTATTTAATGACTTGAAATTTAATTTATTATATCTGCTGAGATGTGAATTCTTAAATTATTAGTCAGAAATTATAGATCCCTACTCTTTCAACAACCGATCCAATTGAAATTGCTCTTTTTCATTCAAACTGGGTAATATCGTTTGGAAAGCGCTTCTGATTTCAGGATTTTTTAATAAAATCCGAATATTTTCTCTTCCAAATTTAGAAAATTGCCACATGTGATGTATAGTCGCGTTGACTAAATTCTTTAAAACAACCTCGTTAATCACGTCGAAATTAATCAAATATTCCAAAGCGTTTTGTCTTGTCGTTGCTTCATAATTGGTTGAAGAATAATTGACCAATTCCTGGAGATACGTTTCTTTGTTTGCAGCATATTCCGGTGTTGAAAACGCCAATGACAACCACAGAATACGCAGATTGAAATCATTAAATCCTATCCAATCTTTGGTTTTTTCTAAATATTGCGTTCTTTTATTTTCAAAACTATTCCACAAATAATAGAGTGCAAATTCTTGAGTTTGATAGGATTTATCATCTAGCAATGTTTCATAATCTGCTCTGAATTCTTCGGGTATTTTTTGAAGTGTGCTGGCTACCGCTTGGCGAACTTGGACATTTTGGGTTTGCAACGCCAATCGCAATAATTGTTTTTTATCTTCAAATTTCTCTTTCATCAGCTGCCCAACAATAGAAGCTTTTACTGAAGAATACACATCCGATTGCAGTGTTTTTTCAAAAAAAGCGAATTTATCTGCCAATGGTTTGTTTCTGAGTTTGGTAACTTCAAGCTGTACTTGCATTGTTTTATTTTTGGCTAATAATCCATTGGCTATTTCACTGTTAAAAGTAGATGATTCCAGCCATACCTTGCTGAAATTTACCAAATCATAGTTGGAAACTTTTTTAATTTCATCAAAGAAATTTTGTGTAGTCACGTTTTGATAGGCATATTTCTTTAGATAATTCTTCACGGTTTTTTTGAAAGCTTTCTCCCCTATTCCTTCTCTTAAAACGTGTAACGCCCAAGCTCCTTTTTGGTAGAATGACAACGAACTCGCTTTAGTATTCAGAACTGGAATAGTATCTGTTTTAGAGGCCTGTTTGAGTTGCATGGACGATTCGTATAATTTGGAATAAAAATAATCTTCCCCATAAATTTCTTTTTCTGCTAGCAAGGCATAATAAGTCGCAAATCCTTCCTGAAGCCAATGGTCTTTTCCGCTTTCTGCCGTAACCAAATCGCCAAACCATTGATGCGCCAGCTCGTGCGCATTGACATTGGTATAACTTCTGTCTTCAAAACCAACGTCATCGACCACATAACGGGTCATAAATAATGTTGTACTAGTGTTTTCCATTCCAGCATACAAAAATTCTGAAACCGGAACTTGTCTGTAAATTTCCCAAGGGTACTTCACTCCTATTTCCTTTTCCAAATAATCGAACATTTCTTTGGAATAGCGATAGGTTGGCTCTTGCTTAGCAATATCTTTTGGATTTATGTACATTTCCAAAGGGATTCCTGATTTAGCTTTTCGTGTGCTTTCGTCAAATTTTCCAATTGCAAGTACCAATAAATAGGAACTCATAGGTTTTTTCATTTCGTAACTCCAATGGGTTGCATTTTGATCAGCTATTTTGTTTTTTAAAACACCGTTGGATAATACTTGGTACTTGGAATTAAAAACAATATCCATATTGAAAATCACTTTTTCATTGACGTCATCAAAACTCGGGAACCAATGACTGGTGTATTTCCCTTGTCCTTGTGTCCAAATCTCAAGATTGTCTGTGTTTTCGGAACCTACAAAATATAAAGTTTGTTTAGGTTTGGCCTCGTATGAAAACTGAATTGAATTTTTACCTTTTTGGAATGGATAAATCAAAAACAATTTTTTTCCATTCGTGGTAAACGAAATCTTTTTGCCTTTCAGTTTCACTTCTGTAAACGTCATATTCTGTGCATCGATTTTGATAGTATCAATGGCTTTCAACACTTCAAACGTATAGATAACATCACCACTAATGCTTTTATTGTTTGGATTAATGGTGATATTACCACTAACGGTTTTGAAATCAACCGATTTGGTCTGTTGTGCGAATGCAAATGTGTATAGAAACAGGAAAAGGTATTTCATTAAAATTGAATTTGAAGCTAAGTTATCCAAAGTTACAAAGGTTTAACCAACAAATCGTACTAAATTTGCATATTAAACCCGAATAAATTAAGAGAAAACCATTGAAAAAGAAAGCCCTATTTAATTGGAGCAGCGGTAAAGATTCTGCTTTGGCACTTTACAAAATCCTGCAAAATGATGAGTATGAAATCAGTTGTTTGTTAACGAGTGTGAATCAGCAGTTTCAGCGCATTTCTATGCATGGCGTTCGGGTAGAATTATTGGAACAACAAGCCCAAAGTATTGGATTACCGCTCGAAATTATGCAAATTCCCGAAATGCCAACAATGGAAGTGTACGAAGCAGTTATGCAAACTACACTCTTCAAATTAAAGGAACAAGGAGTTACTCACTCTATTTTTGGAGATATTTTTTTAGAGGATTTACGAAAATACAGAGAAGATAAATTGGCAGAAATAGGTTTTGAAGGTGTGTTCCCGCTTTGGAAAATTCCCACTCCCGATTTGATTCAGGAATTCATAGCATTAGGTTTCAAGACGATTGTGGTTTGTGTTAACGAACGATTTTTGGACAAAAGTTTTGTTGGACGTGTTATTGACCAGGCTTTTATAAACGATTTACCTGAAAACGTTGATGTTTGCGGCGAAAATGGAGAATTCCATACTTTTACTTTTGATGGACCAATTTTTAGTAAACCCATTTCATTTGAAATTGGTGAAGTGGTTTATCGTAAATATGAAAAACCAAAAGAAGAAGATTCATCAGATACTGCTTGTGATACTTCAGCTTCGGATGCTTTTGACTATGGATTTTGGTATTGTGATCTGGTGTCAAAATAAGTATATAAAAAAGCTCCGTAATTTAGTTGTTACGGAGCTTTTAGGTTTATTAAAATAAATATTCTAGTCTAGCTTTGGTAAATTGAAATTGTCGAAAAGGCTCTTTTCAGCCATAAGGACTTCTATTTCATTAGATTTTCTAGGTGCGTCTGCAGATAAATTTATAGGATCATTATCAGTTACCAAGATGTCATCTTCGATTCGCACCGCAATTCCCCACCATTTTTTATCACAATCACTTCCATTTGGAATATAAATACCCGGTTCAACAGTAAGTACCATATCTTTCTCAAATGTGTTGTACATTCCAGGATCGTGTACATCCAGTCCAATATGATGTGAAGTTCCGTGAGGGAAATATTTTCTAGATTCTTCAGCTGTTTTTATGATTCCTAATTTCATTAAACCATTCGTAATAATATCGCGTGCAGCTTTGTCTGGAGCCGTAAAGCTATTTCCAATTTTAACTGTTGCAATACCTGCTTCTTGGGCTTCAAAAACTAAATCATAGATTATTTTTTGCTCAGCTGAAAATTTACCGCTCGCGGGAATTGTTCGGGTTACATCGGCTGTATATCCGTGATATTCAGCTCCTAAGTCCATTAGAACCAAATCATTTTCGACCTTCATTTTGCTGTTTTCAATATAATGCAAAACACAACCGTTATTTCCAGCTCCTACTATTGAAGGATATCCTTCGTACTCACTACCATATTTTTTGTAGACAAATTCATGAATGCCTTGAATCTCTGCTTCAGACATTCCTGGATGCATCGCTTTCATAGTTTCGCGCTGCCCCATTGCTGAAATGCGAACTGCTTTGGTCAATAAAACCATTTCTTCTTTAGACTTAACTTCACGCAAACTTGCCATATAGGTAGTGATAGCTTTAGTGTCTATATTCGCTTTTTTGGCTGCAATACTTTTAGTTGAATTGATTTCATTCGAAATATTAGAATCGGTTTTGACTTCTGTTTTTGTATTGTAGCCAATTTGACCTTTAAACGAACCAATTAATTTATATAAATTTGCCTCTTCTTTTTTAGAGTCACGATAATCGTCTTTGAAATCAGTAAAAAACACGTTGCTAAAACTATAAAAATCAATACCAGAGTTTAGAAATTCTTTTCCATTAAGAGCATTCTCAAAACCCAAACTTTTTTTGGCTCCATCAACTCCCAAGCGAACGCCAGTCCATTGTTCTGCTCTTGCATTTTTTTCTTGAACATAAAGTAGTTCGTTATATTTTTTGCCTTCTTTATTCGTTTGATTATCCGAAAAAATCACCAAGACACAATTAGGCTCTTTATATCCTGTCAAATAATAAAAATCTGGATCCTGATGGTATATAAAATCGACATCATTAGCTCTATTTCGAACAGCATTCCCAAAAAAAACTGCTACACTATTCTTTGGCATTTTTTTACGTAAAGCTTCTCTCCGTTCTTTATGAAATTGAGCCGATAAATAATCATTAGGATTGCCATTCTGAGCTATTGTTGTACAAATTATAGCCAGAGTGAGAATAATAGAAAGTTTGAATTTCATTTTTTTTTTGATTTAAGGATTAGTTGCCACTTTGTTTTTGACAAATCAGAAAGTAAATATAAATATTTTTTGCAGTTGGTATATTTTTTTTCTTTCTAAGGAATTTAAAAAAAAAATGAGCTCGATTATTAATTTTGTAGCAGAAACATTTGGCTTTTTTGTGATTATAGTCCCGCTATTCGTTACAATCTTATAAGCCGAACCCCGGCTTATAAGGATTTTCACTTCTATCGGGGCTAAGTGTTAGCATTCTGTCTTTTTTTGCTATCATTTAAAAAATAGAAACAACCGAGTTCTGGTTATAAATAAAAAAAAAGAACAATAAAGTAAAAATACTTTAGAGTTCTCTTTTCCAAAAATTGTAATAATTGAAATTAACCAAACATCAAATTATTAACAATACGGGTAAACAATCCTTATCAATTTACCTTTTCGTAATCTAATCCAGGGCCATCACAGTTTCTCCAGGTACTGGACAAAGTAGTAGAAGCTGAAAAATAAAGTTCTTCTTTTAGATTCCCATAACAGCTTCCTATAAGTTCGCTTTCCTTGGGATATGTTAATTCTAAATACAAAACATCAGAATTATTTTGAGTAGTATATGTACCCGAAACTGTTGTTTTGACTGTGTTTCGGGTTCTGGATTTTGTAAATGTTCCGTTATTGTTGAACAAATAGGATTCTTGCCAATCCATTGCAGTTCCTGTGGTTACAGAATTAATCATGGATCCAGACATTTTTACTAATGTCCATTTTCCATGATAATCGGCTGTAGTTGTGGTTTCTTCTTTGTCTTTTGTGCAAGAAGAAAAAACAGCAAGGAAAATAACAATAATAGCAAGACTTTTCATCCTTAAGTTTTAGAGTTACTTAATAAGATGCTTTAAATTGCAAAAGGTTGCGTCAAAGTGTAATTATTTTTTTGAAAAAGATAAATTTATCTCTCCTCATACATTTTTAGCAACTGTGTCACGGTATTCCAATTGCGAATTGTTGCCGTAACATTCAGTTTTTTCTCAATGTATTTTTGGTCAAATCTTGTTTTTCCTGCTCCTACAGAATATTTAATGTAGATTCTGCTTTCATCGATATGTGCTTCATCGGGTTTTACCTGACTCATTTTTAAATCGTTCATACTGTCACTTCGCAAGGCTATGGAAACAAAAGCTACATATAATTTTTTAATGTCAACTTCTTTCTCTTTCAAAAAAGGATTGTTTTTGAAACAGTTTTCCAAATCAGTTTTCCCTATAACAACAATAGGAACTTCGTGCCCAAAAGCCTTGAAAATTTCCTGTTTGATTTTGAAACCAACTGATGCCGCATTATCCTCTTCGGTATCCACAAAAACATTTCCTGATTGGATATAGGTTTGTACATTTTGAAAACCAATAGCTTCTAAAGTTGTTTTCAAAGCTTCCATTTTTATCATATTGTGACCGGAAACATTGATGCCACGAAGTAGTGCGAGATGAGTTGTCATTTTTTTAGTTTTATTTTAGGAAAAGTATTCTGTTAATTGATGGTAAAGGAGAGTTTGTTAAATTTTTACCTTAACAACCACTTTTTTTACTTTCGAAATTTGTCCAGCTTTTACACATGGTCTATGTAAATCCTCCGGAAAAAACAGAGTAAACATTCCCTCCTCCACTCTAATCATTGACGTTTCTCCATTATAGAAAGTATAATCTTTTTCTAAGTTTTCTTCAACAGAAACCTGATTAGTCAATGGAGCAAATCCCATTAATTCAACTCCCTTAATAACATACTGAATGTCGATGTATTTGTGGTGTCCTTCAAGAACACAATCTTTCTCTTCTTTGGTGTCGTATTCTTGAACAATAGCAAAAACATCATCATTATCGATTTGGTGTTTCCCTGATTCTATTGAAACTAAATCAGTTTCAGTAATAAATTCAAATCCTTTAGCCAATCTTTTGGTAAGCTTGCTGTATAGTCTGTAATTTTCAATTTTATCGATAACCATTTTATGTTTTTTTAATTTGATTTCAAAGGTATTGTGAATTATAGGAATTTCCTAAATAATCCCATTTTCAAATTTCCAAACAAAAAACTATCTTCGCTTTTTCTTTTTTGAAAGATTTAATGATTGTTTTAGTTTAATAAATCCAACAATCTAATAGTCCAAAAGTCCAAATAATCTATAATGTCCAATAACCTCTTAGAAACTCCCATAGAATATCTCAAAGGCGTTGGTCCCAATCGGGGCGCGTTGTTGCGTAAGGAATTGGGGATTTTTAAATACGGAGATTTAGTCAATTTTTTTCCGAATCGTTATATTGACCGCACTCGTTATTATAAGATTAATGAGTTGCAAAACAATATTGCCGAAGTACAGATTGTTGGTAAAATCATTAATATTAAAACTGTTGAATTTGGTCGTAACCAAAAACGATTGGTGGCCACATTTGTTGACGATACGGGACAAATGGATCTCAACTGGTTTCAAGGACACAAATGGATTAAAGAGAGTTTGAAGCTTAACGAAGTCATTGTGATTTTTGGAAAATGCTCCCAATACGGTAGTCAATACAATATGGCTCATCCTGAAATCGAGTTGTTGAGTGAGCATGAGAAAAGCTTGCGTTCGGCGATGCAACCCGTTTATCCTTCGACTGAAACATTGACCAATCGAGGAATAACGAATCGCGTTGTGAATAAAATGATGCAACAATTGTTTCTCGAAACTCAAGCTTTATTTAGTGAAACCTTGCCTTCTTATTTAACAAACGAACTCAAGTTGATTCCCAAAAATGCAGCTTTATTCAATATTCATTTTCCCAAAAGTGCCGAAATTTTGGCAAAAGCCCAATTCCGATTAAAATTTGAAGAATTGTTTTTTATTCAACTACAACTGATTACTAAGAATTTGATTCGGAAGCATAAAATCAAAGGACTTCCGTTTTCGAAAGTAGGAGAATTTTTCAATGAGTTTTATCAAAATCATTTACCGTTTGAATTAACAAATGCTCAAAAAAGGGTTATTAAGGAAATAAGAACCGACATGGGCAGTAATGCTCAAATGAACAGATTACTACAAGGTGACGTAGGATCTGGTAAAACCATTGTGGCTTTTATGAGTATGTTATTGGCTTTGGATAATGGCTACCAAGCTTGTTTGATGGCACCGACCGAGATTTTGGCTAATCAGCATTTTATAGGGCTGTCAGAATTGGCGAAGTCTTTAAATATAAATATAAAAATCCTCACGGGTTCAACAAAAATTGCTGCTAGAAGAATCATACACGAAGAGCTGGAAAATGGTACTTTGCAAATTATCATTGGTACACACGCATTATTGGAAGACAAAGTGAAATTTCAAAATTTAGGCCTGGCGGTAATTGATGAACAACACCGTTTTGGAGTTGAACAACGATCCAAATTGTGGAAGAAAAATTCAGTTCCACCCCATATTTTGGTGATGACAGCTACTCCTATTCCTAGAACTTTGGCGATGAGTTTATATGGGGATTTAGACATCTCCGTTATTGATGAATTACCTCCGGGCAGAAAACCCATTCAAACCGTGCACCGTTTTGATTCCAATCGATTGAAAGTATGGAAATTTATTCGGGACGAAATTGCACTGGGTCGCCAAATTTATATCGTTTATCCGTTGATTCAGGAGTCGGAAAAAATGGACTACAAAGACTTGATGGATGGTTACGAAAGTATTTCCCGTGATTTTCCATTGCCACAATATTCCGTTTCGATTCTTCACGGAAAAATGAAACCTGATGAAAAAGATTCTGAAATGAAACGTTTCTCAGAAGGCAAAACAAATATTATGGTAGCCACAACCGTTATTGAAGTGGGCGTAAATGTACCCAATGCTTCCGTAATGGTAATTGAAAGTGCTGAACGTTTTGGTTTGTCGCAATTGCATCAGTTGCGTGGCCGA
>NZ_DASTTN010000413.1:0-2384 GCF_035760125.1 Flavobacterium sp. | reverse complement strand
AGAGAAAAAAAGCTATATAAAGAAGCGGAAAAAGAACTTGTTCAAGTTTCTGAAAAATTTTCATTTTACCCATTTGTTTATTACAATTTTGGTGTTATCTATTTAAGCCTTGAAAAATACCAAAAAGCAATTGATTATTACCTAAAAGCAGAAAGTTCATTAATAAAAGAAAAAAGAAAAGCTCAAATCGGTAATATCTATGAAAATATAGGAATTTGCTACATCCATTTAAAACAATTTGACAAAGCAGAAGACTATTTATTAAAAAATACTAAATTATTGCAATCCAAAACTGATACTCTGTCTCTATTTGATACCTATACAAATACTGCCAATCTTTATTATGAACAATACAAGGATTTGGAAGCTATAAGTTATTTCGAAAAAGCTTATCAATTGTCACAAAATATTAAAGATTTTGATGCTAAAAGAAAAGCATCATTAAACATGGCAGTTGTAGAGGAAAATAGAGGCAACTTCAAAGAAGCTTTAGCTTACAGAAAAGAATCCGGAAAATGGAAAGACTCCCTCAACAACCAAAACAAAGTGTGGGCACTCGCAGATTACGAGAAAAAATATGCCGTAGCACAAAAACAAAAACAAATCTCTGTACTTAAGATTGAGAACAAACTAAAAGATACCCAACGTAATACTATGTTTTTTTCCACGCTGGGCTTATTATTACTTCTAGTAGGAGGTGTTTATGTCTATGCCCAAAAAGTAAAAAATGCGAAAATCATCCTTGCCCAAAAAGTAAAACTGGACGAACTCAACGCGACTAAGGATCAATTGTTCTCTATTGTGAGTCATGATTTGCGTTCCTCTGTCAACGCCTTAAAAACTAGCAACACCAAATTAACCGCTTCTCTAGAAACCAAAAACTACAACCAACTCGACCAACTCCTACATCAAAATAGCGCGATTGCAAACGGCGCTTACAGTTTACTAGACAACTTACTTCATTGGGCTTTGTTGCAAACCAAGCAATTGTATTTCCATAAAGATTCAGTTCACCTACATTCAATCGTGCAACAAATAGAATACAACTACAAACCGTTACTACTCGACAGAACCATAACTTTTGAGAATGCCGTTTCCAAAAATAGTTTTATATTCGTAGATCTCGATTCGCTAAAAATTGTATTGCGCAATCTGCTAGACAATGCTATCAAATTCTCCCATGATAATGGTGAGATTAGGATTTATACAATAGAAACAAATACTAATTTTTGTCAACTCGTGATTCAGGACAGCGGTTTAGGAATGAATCAAGACACCATAAACGAATTGCTACAGGAAAATGAGTTACTGGCCAAGAAAAGCAATTCGGAGATTATAGGAACTGGTTTAGGCATGCAATTGTGCAAACAAATGATCAAGAAAAATGGCGGAACGCTAGCCATAGAAAGCGAACCCAACAAAGGAACCAAAATAATATTGACGTTCCCAAAAACAGAACAAAATGGATAACATCAATGTACTTATTATAGAAGACACGCCAGAACAAAGTGATGCACTCAGCAAAGTCTTACTGGCTAATAAATACAATATTGTAGGTGTTGCCCAAAATTATACTGATGCACTGACTTTATTCTATCAAAATACCGTGGACATCATTGTTATAGATGTTTTTCTCGACGGAAAACCAGATGGCATAACCTTTGCCGAAACCATCAACATTGTACCAAACGCATCCAAACCTTTTGTTTTTTTGACTAGTTCTCAAGACCGTCAGATTTTTGAAAGAGCCAAACTCACCAAACCTTTCAGTTTCCTGATGAAGCCCTTCAATGAGCTGGAAATTCTATATGCTCTTGAAATGGCTGTCGAAAAATTCTACGAACAAACCAATGTATTTTTGAGTGAAGACCAAAACACCGTAATCAGCAATGATTATCTATTCATCAAAAAGAAAAATGCTTTGAAAAAAGTGTCTTTACAAGACATCATCTACATAGAAGTAGAAGAACGCTATTGTAACATCATTACCGAAAAAGAAAAATTTGTCATCTTGATTTCACTAACAAAAATCAGTGCGCTTCTGGATAAAGACAAATTTATCAGAACCCACAGAAACTACATCGTAAACGCTGATAAAATTGAAGAAATCATCCTGGCTGATAATCTAATCATCCTTAAAGGTAACCACAAAATAAACCTTAGTGATACCTATAAAGATTTCATCAAGAAAATGAACATTATATCGTAACAACTCCTTTTTTAAATATCCCAAACTTCTTCCATAGCATCTTTTTTTTTCTTTCTGCCTAATGTTAGGCTTTTTTTCCAAAAATTGAATATGCCGGCTGTTTAGCCCTGATGGAAGTGGCATCCCATCCCGCTTTTTCTGCGGGATGGAATATAGCGGACAGCAGGAATCCATC
>NZ_DASTTN010000412.1:0-2861 GCF_035760125.1 Flavobacterium sp. | reverse complement strand
ATGCGAAGTGTATGCCGCATTTTCTGAATATACGGATGTTCAAATTGGACGAATTATCGACCACTTGAAAGCGACAGGTCAGTATGATAATACCGTCATTATGTATGCTTCAGATAATGGAGCCTCAGGAGAGGGTAGTCCTAGTGGTTCTGTTAATGAAAATAAATTTTTTAATGGATACCCAGATGATATGGTGGAAAATATGAAACTAATCGATGAGCTGGGCGGACCCAATACTTATGAGCATTACCCAACAGGTTGGGCATCTGCTTTGTCAACTCCTTTCAAAATGTTCAAACGCTATTCCAATTATGCTGGTGGAACTGAATGTCCATTGACCATTACTTGGCCAAAAGGAATTAAAGCACGCGGAGAAGTTCGAAATCAATACCATCATGCGGTAGATATTGTTCCAACTATTCTTGAAATTTGTGGTGTCGAAATGCCAAAAGTGTTTAGAGGAGTAGAACAGTATCCATTATCCGGTGTCTCTATGAAATATTCGTTTGATGCTAAACCCGATGCAACTACTCAAAAACACGTACAATACTATACTATGTTAGGAACCCGAGCCATTTGGCAGGACGGTTGGAAAGCAGTGGCTGTACATGCACCACTTACAGGTAAAGGGCATTTTGATCAGGACAAATGGGAATTATACAATACAGATGTGGATCGTTCAGAATCTGTTGATTTGGCCAAGAAAAATCCCGAAAAACTTGAAGCACTAAAGAAATTGTATATGGATGAAGCGATGAAAAATAATGCTTTGCCTCTGGATGATCGATCTGCCACAGACGTATTGAACACTGAACGCCCTACCGAAGAGGCGGAGAAAGACAGCTATACCTATTATCCACATACGAGCCAAGTGCCAGAAGCGGTGGCTGTTAGCGTAAGAGGAAAATCGTATAAAATAGTTACCAATGTTGAGATTAAAGATGCGAATGCTTCTGGAGTAATCTTTGCACACGGTTCCCGTTTTGGTGGGCACAGCTTATTTATCAAAGATCATAAACTATATTATGTTTACAATTTCCTTGGAATTACAGAACAACAATTGGTTTCTACGGAGTCTGTTAAACCTGGAAAGTATACTTTTGGAATGGAGTTTGCCAAAGAAAAAGAAGGTGAACATAAAGAATCAATAGGACCAGCTAAATTGTATATCAATGAGAAAGAAGTAGCAAATAACACCATGAAAGCGCAAGTGGGTAAATTTACTCTCGTTGGGGATGGCCTGTGTGTGGGGTATGATAGTGGTGACCCTGTAAGTAAAGAATATACATCATCATCAAGCGAATTTGAAGGAGGAACTATTTCTTTCGTAACCGTAAGTACAGGAAAAGAACAATATCTTGATTTAGAGCGGGAAGCTGCAAGAGCTTTTAGTAAGGAATAATAAGTTTGACAATAACGAACTGTTTCTCTTAAATGGGTGATAATCTAAAATTAAAATGAAGCTGTCCGAAAGGATAGCTTCATTTGTTTTTATTGAATTATTGAGAGCTAAAAAAATTCTTTTAAAGTATCGAATTAAAAGGAATTGAAGAAAGCATCATTAAAACGTTTACCATTTTTTCATCAGCAGAATTGGGATACAGTAAACCAAAAACAGGCTTGGTATTGTATATTTTTAGAGTCATGATTTCCTGCCCATTGATTTCAATATCTGTTTGGTTTCCCGCTTTACTATTTTCAATGAGAAAAGGCACCTTATTAAGTTCTCCTTCCAATACAAATGGACTTATATATCTATTTTGTTCCGAAGCAGAATTGTTCCAAAATTCAGGCATCTTGCTGATGGTGGATTCGTTTTTACCGTCCCAATATTGTGAAAAGTGGTTTTTGGAATCAGAACGGTTTCCTGTTGTAATTTTAAAATGTCCAACAGTGTCTTTTTCACGAATCAGATAACATATTTGTTTGGAATCTAGAGACCTGGTAACACTTGAGTTGCCATTGAGATAGTTACTGTATATTTTAGTGCCATTTGCATCCCTTGTTACTTCACGCTCTTTTTCCTCTCGAGTTTCTTCAATAAAAGGGATTTCACAAAAATAATGGGCGTTATCGTTTGTGTCTATAAAACCAAATTTTGTGACATATCCCATTGCCCTAATTTTATCAGTACTCAAACCCGTTAAAGTAGTTAGTGTGGAGTTGAATAAATTGTTGCCAAAATTATTTTTCCTTTTCGTTTTTTGGGTTCTGCTATTTTGAATGATCCATTCGTGTTTAAGTTGAATGAGCTCAATAATGGAATCATCTTTTGTGACGAAGTTTAGTTTTTGGGCTTTCGCCAATGTTTTATCCGTATCGATAAACAAACAAGCGGGAGTTACCTCCAATTTTAATTCACTTTGTGGAGTAGTGGCAAATAATGTTTGAACAGCAGTATCAAATGCCTGAAGATAAGAATCGGTAAGGGCAGGAAGTTTTCGCAATAAAAGTTGTCCTGCCGGAACTGGGGATCGCTGCATTTCGACCATCATTTCATTTGAAAATATCATTGATCCACTGCTTCCGTCAATAATTTGTATTTTGAATTGTAAATAATAGGGCGCATAATCCAGACTTTCAAAGTCAGGATATGATTTAAAAGGAGAACTGCTTTTGCCTGTTATTGGATAAGGACCATTGTCAATTACCTGAAGAAACAAATGCCAGGTGCCAGGCTTTTTTTCCTTTAAGTTGGTTTTGAATTTTGGAGGCCTATTGGAGGGAAAAATTTCTTTGAAATCCCATTGAGGGTTCAAAACAACTGCATTCCAACGGTTATTTATTGCCATTAGAATGCTTTGTTTCATTTTGTCGGCTATTTCGGGATTAGTCGGTAAAATAACCCGAGAATTAGAAAA
>NZ_DASTTN010000411.1:0-18270 GCF_035760125.1 Flavobacterium sp. | reverse complement strand
ATCACGATGGCAACCTTACAATCTTTGGCTACTTTTTCGATAGCTTTTTTATCTCGTCCATTGGGTTCTGCATTTTTTGGGCATTATGGTGATAAAATTGGCCGTAAATTTACTTTAGTGGCTGCTTTGTTGACTATGGGGATATCAACTGTAACCATTGGTTTTTTGCCAAGTTATGCCAGTATTGGTATTGCTGCACCTTTGTTATTGATGTTGTGTCGATTTGGACAAGGAGTTGGGCTAGGAGGCGAATGGGGAGGAGCTGTTTTATTGGCTATCGAAAATGCCCCACCCAACAAACGCGCTTGGTATGGAATGTTTCCGCAATTAGGCGCTCCAATTGGTTTACTGCTTTCGGGAGGGACTTTCTTGTTGTTAACGGATTCTATGAGTAATCAAGATTTTATGGATTATGGATGGAGAATTCCTTTTATTGCCAGTTCGCTTTTGGTTGTGGTTGGTTTTTATATCCGAACTAAAATTACCGAAACTCCCTCTTTCGAAAATTCAAAAAAACAGCACGAAGAAGTTAAAATTCCTTTCCTTACTTTGGTTAAATCATATAAAAACCAATTGCTTTTTGGAACATTGGCATCTATTACCACTTTCTTGGTGTTTTATTTAATGACGGTTTTTACATTGAGTTGGGCAACATCCGATTTGGGTTACGAGAAAAGAGATTTCTTATTGATTCAGTTGTTTTCAGTATTGTTTTTTGCCTTGTTTATTCCAATTTCTGCAGTAGTTGCCGATAAAATTGGACGCCGAAAAATGTTGATTATTGCTACGACAGCTATTGCATTTTTTGGTTTTTTCTTTTCTCATTTTTTAAACTCAGGAAGTACAGCAATGGTAACATTCTTTTTATGTACAGGAATGGCTTTGATGGGATTTACTTATGGCCCTTTAGGAACTTTTTTGTCTGAATTATTTCCTACCAACGTTCGTTATTCTGGAGCTTCATTGACCTTTAATTTGGCAGGAATTATTGGGGCTGCTTTTGCGCCTATGATTGCCATCTGGCTAGCATCAACTTATAGTTTGACCTATGTGGGTTTCTATCTTACTATAGCGGCTTGTATTTCGTTATTCTCTTTATTGGCGATCAGTAAGAAGGAACACAAATTCTAAATAAATAGTTATACTGTTTATTAAAGAGTTGCAAAACGATTTTGCAGCTCTTTTTTTTTATAAAATCATATTTTGATTTCATATTGCAATTTATAATCTGAAAATTATTTGGTAGATTGAAAATATATTTAGACATTTGTCTAAATATATAAATACTTTAAATTATGAATGACATATTTAAAGCTTTGAATGATGCCACGAGAAGAGAAATATTAGAACTTTTGAAAACAAAGAATATGTCTGCTGGAGATATAGCCGATCAGTTCCATATGTCGAAGCCTAGTATTTCCCATCATTTGGATATTTTGAAACGTGCAGATTTGATTACCGCCGAGAAATCAGGACAATTTATTTTCTATTCCATTAATACAACCATTATGGAAGATGTGTTGCAATGGATTTTAACTTTTAAAAAATAATACTTATGAATTTAACTTTTAGAAAAGAACTTCCTATCATTGGAATTGTATTAATGCCGTTTGTCTATTTGGCTTTTATTTGGAATAAATTGCCCGAAAAAGTCCCAACACATTGGAATTACAAAGGCGAGGTAGATCATTGGGGAGATAAGTTTTCCTTGATTGGAATGCTTTTTATGGTACCTTTTTTTGTGTATGTTATACTGCTTGTTATCCCCAAAATCGATCCTAAAAAAAGAATTGCTTTAATGGGCGGGAAGTTTTATCAATTGAAATTTTTTCTAGTATTATGTATGTCCCTGCTGGCTTTGTATATCATTTTTATCACCAAGAACCAATCTTTTTCAGGTCCTAATTTGAGTTATTTATTGATTGGTGTGATATTTATGGTTTTGGGTAATTATTTTAAAGTGATCCAGCCTAATTATTTTATAGGAGTACGTACTCCTTGGACATTAGAAAATGCCGAAGTGTGGAAAATCACCCATGTTTTTGCCGGTAAACTTTGGTTTATTGGAGGATTAGCGATCGTATTGGGCGGATTGATTTTCGACAATAATTCTTTTACTATTGTCTTCATTTCCCTTGTTGTTGCTTTGGCAATAGTCCCAATGGTGTATTCTTACATAAAGTTTAAGGAAATAGAAAAGAAAAGTGTTTAATTTTTTGATTATTAATTTGAAGCAGAAAGATTAGGCGTTCTTGCCAGCATCGTCCCGCTTTTCATTACAATCTTATAAGCCGAACCCCAGCTTATAAGGATTTTCATTGCAATCGGGGCTAAAGGGAAATATTTTTCTTTTTTGCCATCATCCAAAAAAGAAAATAACAACTGAGTTAAGTTTTTTTAAAATTTCACATCAATTTTAATTTAAAAATAGAATCAGCTAAAATGAAGAAAACAGTATTTTTTTTAATGGCAATTTTGGTTTCTTTTACAATGGCCAGCCAAGAAATCACAGAACAATGGAATGGAGTTTTAAAAGTTCCGGGAGGGCAGTTAAGAGTTGTATTTAATATCAGTAAAACCGACAATGGTTATAGTGCAACATTGGACAGCCCTGATCAGGGTGCTAAAGGAATCCCGGTGACAACTACCAGTTTTGAAAATTCAGTTTTGAAATTAGAAATTCCAAGTGCTGGAATTGCTTATGAAGGAATAGTAAAGGATAATGCAATTGCTGGTAATTTTAAGCAGGGCGGACAATCTTTTGTGTTGGATATGACAAGAGGAACAGCCGAAAAAGAAGCTGCAAAAAGACCTCAAGAACCGAAAAATCCGTTTCCGTATTATACAGAAGAAGTTACTTTTGAAAACAAAATTGATAAAAATATTTTGGCAGGAACTTTAAGCTTGCCTAGTAAAGAAGGCAAGTTTCCTGCTGTAATTTTGATTACAGGAAGTGGTCCAGAAAACAGGGACGAAGAACTATTTGGGCACAAACCTTTTCTGGTCATAGCTGATTATTTGACTAAAAAAGGAATTGCAGTTTTAAGATTTGATGACCGTGGCGTTGCAAAATCGACAGGTGATTTCAAAACTGCAACTACTTCGGATTTTGCAAAAGATGTTCAAGCAGGAGTCGATTATTTGCGAACCAGAAAAGAAATTGACAAAAACAAGATCGGATTAATGGGACATAGCGAAGGCGGAGTAATTGCCCCGATTGTTGCAGGGAATTCGAAGGATATTGACTTCATTGTATTGTTGGCAGGTACAGGAATTCGTGGCGATAAATTGATGCTTTTGCAAAAAGAAAAGATAGAACGTCAACTGGGAGTTCCCGAAAATGAAATTCAAAAGGGACAGGGAATTTTTAAAGGGGCTTATGAAATGATTTTGACTTCCCCAGAAAATGATTCTAATCTTAAATCTAAAATCAACAGTTATTTGAAACTGCAATTTGGAAACAAAATGAATGAGGAACAAATAAGTGGATTAACGTCACAAATTACGAATACTTGGTTTATTTCTTTTTTGAAATTGGATCCATCGGCAACTTTAGAAAAAGTGAAATGTCCAGTTTTGGTCTTAGGTGGAGACAAAGATTTACAAGTTCCTGCTGATGTAAATATTCCTGCTATTAAAAACGCGCTAACTAAAGGAGGAAATAAAAAAGTAACAAGCAAAATGATTCCGAATTTGAATCATTTGTTTCAAGAATGCAAAACGGGTTTGCCTGATGAATATGAAACTATCGAGCAAACATTTTCTCCAATTGCATTAGAGGAGATTTCGAAATGGATTTTGGATCAAGTGAAATAAAAACAAAGAGCCCAATTTATTTGGGCTCTTTGTTTAACTAGTTTTATCGTTTCAAGCTAAAATGGCTTTTAAATTCAGCTCCGTTTAAGCGAGTAACTACAAACCAATAATCTGTTGATGGTAAAGGGAGATTGAAATAAGTTCCATCCCAAGAATTATTTATAGTCAATTCTTTGATGAATTTTCCATAGCGATCAAATATTCTAATCGATGAATTTGGTGTTAAATAAATAAAATCAATCGTCCAAGTATCATTATATCCATCATTATTTGGAGTGAAGAATTTAGGAAAAGGAAGCTCATCTACAAAATGAATGCAATCGACAGTTGTTGCTTCTTGAATTTGAATTGTTATTGGAGTTCTTTCGCTTTCGCAATTATAAATAGTTTGCGAAGCATAATAAGTAATTCCATTTTCAAGTGGAGTTGATTCTGGTAAATTTATTCCATCTGTTTCAGTATTATACCACTTAATGTTTTGTCCATTAATTTGAATAGAATTGATTATGGCATTTTGTTGAATACAGAAACTCTGATTAGCATCTGCAATTGGAGCTTGAGTGTCTTGAATTTTTATAGCAATACCAAGTCTATTACTTTCGCAATTATTATTAGTTTGAGTGGCATAATACGTTTTGTTTTCAAGCCCTGTTGTAGTAACCAATACATTACCTGCAGATGATGCATCATACCATTTTAAGTTTTGGCCAGTGATTATAATACTGTCTATGGTTGCATTTTCCTCAATGCAAAAAGTTTTTGAAGTATTGGCAATTGGCAATGGTGTATCATAAACATTTACTAAAACAGCTAATCGGTCGCTCTCGCAGCCTACGGTTTGAGAAACATAATAAGTTGTATTGTTTTGTACTAAAGAGGTATTGGCTAAAGGATTTGCAGAAGTACTAGAGTCATACCATTTTAGATTTTGACCGGATATTTGAATATGGTCTAAAGTTGCATTTTGGCTTTTGCAAAAAGCTTGATTACCATTTGCTGTTGGGGCCGCAGGCGTGTTTACAATAGAAACGGTAACTCCAAATCTGGGACTTTCACAATTATTAAGAGTTTGTGAAGCATAATAGGTTTTTCCATTGGATAATGGGGTGTTAGCAGTCAATTGATTTCCAAGGGTTGCGCTGTCATACCATTTTATTGAACTTCCTGTAACTTGGATATTTGCAATTGTTGTGTTTTGACTTGAGCAAAAAGTCTGGTTTGTATTTCCTGTTGGTGCCAATGTATTTTGAATGTTAATTGTTACCGGAATTCTTTCGCTTTCGCATCCGTTTATGGTTTGCGAAGCATAATACGTAATGCCGTTTTGAAGTGGAGTTTTGTTTGATAAAAGGTTTCCGGCAGTTAATGAATCGTACCATTTTAAGCTTTGGCCCGTGATAATAATTGAATTTAAAGTCGCATTTTGTTGAATGCAGAAAGTTTGTGGACTTGTTAAAGTGGGTTTTTGAGTAAAGTTTGTAAAAGGATTTATGGTAACTGTGGTCGCATTTGAAACACAGCCATCATTATTTTTTACCTTAATAGAATAGGTTTTGGGATCAAGATTTGATTTCGTTGTATTTGTAGTCCAATTGACACCATTATCGAAACTATATTCTGGTGCTGTGTTGGTAATTGTAATAACGCCTTTAGGATTATTACAATCGGGCTGTATAGTTGTGAATGTAGGATTGCTAGGATAATCTGTTGGAGGGTTAATGGCAGTAGATAACGCAGCAGATTCGCAACCACTACTATTCTTAACTCGAACCAGATAGGTTCCGACTGCTAAATTCCCAGAATTTGGATTGGTTGAATAATTTAAGCCATTATCAAAACTATATTGGTAAGCCGCATTTGTAATGGAAATTGAGCCAAACGGATTACTGCAACTAATAGGTTGAGTAATATTTAAAGTAGGAGTTGAAGGAGCGTTTGGAGGCGTATTGATGGTTGCTTTATATGTAACAGAAGCGCAACCATTTGTATATTTTATTCGAATTAAATAATTCCCTGGCGATAAACTAGCAGTATTGCTGGTATTCCAAGTAGCACCGTCATCAAAACTATATAGATTAGCAACAGTTGAAACCATAATGCTGCCCTTTGCTGAATTACAACCTATTGGGTCTGTGACTACAACTTGTGGAGCTTCAGGAATTGTAGGTGCAGCTTCTATGGTGACTGAGGTGCCTAGAGAAGTACAACCCGAATTATATTTGAGAATTAAATTATAGGTTCCCGGTGATAAATTAGATTTTGTATTGGATGTTCCAAATGTGATTCCGTTATCAAAACTGTAAAAATCAGCTATGGTATTAATAGAAATTGATCCTGTAAAATTGGTACAATTTGGTTGAATTACTGTATAGGCAGGTGCCGGAAGTGCTGATAAAGGTGAAATAGTGACTGAAGCTGCATCTGAAACACAACCCGCTGAATTTTTAATTTTTATGAAATAAATTCCTGGAGAAAGATCTGTTTTTGTATTAGAAAAAACGTAGGTTAATCCATTGTCATAACTATAAGTTGCAGCATTTGTAGTAATTGAAATAGAGCCTTTTGATGAGCTACAGCTGGGTTGAGTTGTGGTAAAAGTTGGAGCCGCAATGGTACTGCCGGAACTCAAATTGACAACAGTTGTTAATGATTCGCAGCTATAGGAATTTGTTTTGATTTTAATAATATATGTACCAGCTCCTACATTTATTTTCGTTGGATTTGTTGTCCAACTGTTTCCATCATTAAAACTATAGCTTATGGCAGGTGTTGTTATGGTGATACTACCATCAGTGGCTCCGCAAGAAGAGGGCTGAACTGTTTGTACAGCGGGTGCAGCAGGAATTGCAGGAGGATTATTAATATAAGAATAACTGCTGTATGAGGTACAGCCTAAAGTGTTTTTTATTAGTACATTATAAGAGCCACTTGCTAAATTTTTCTTTACAGGATTAGTAGTCCAAGTGGTTCCTCCATCGAAACTATATTGATCTGCGGTAGAATTTATTATTATAGTTCCAGAAGGGGTATTACAAGTAGGTTGTATGGTGGTTGTATTCGGTGAGGTTAAGTAATATTGGTTTATATAGGAATATTGTGAATTTGATATACAACCCGTTGCATTTTTGATAAGGACATTATAATATGTAGCTGTAGGATTTAGTAAAATGGGATTGGTAGTCCAAGTAGTGCCTGCATCAAAACTATAATTGTCAGCAGGAGTTGTGACGGTAATGCTTCCTCCATTTCCACAACTGGGTTGTACCACTTTTACATTTGGATTGGGAAGATAATAAGGATTAATGTATATTGATACGCTATTAGATTTACAGCCTGTGGCATTTTTTATCATAATATTGTAATAGCCAGTAGTGAGTCCTGAAAGAATAGGGTTTGTTGTCCAAGTATAGCCACCATCAAAGCTATAAGAAGTTGCTACTGTCGCAATAGTAATACTTCCATTGACACCACAACTGGGTTGAATTATTGTAAAATCTGGATTTGGTAAATAATATTCTTGTATGGAAACGGATGCACCATAAGTATTAGATGTGCACCCAGTAGTGTTTTTTACCATTAAATAATAATAGCCTGGATTTAGATTAGTAAATACAGGATTTACACTCCAAGTGGTTCCTCCATTTATACTGTATTGTGCTTCGGTTGAAGTAAAGGTTATGGTCCCTCCGTTTCCACAAGTGGGCTGTGTAGTTTTAAAAGTAGGCACAGGGAGATAAAAAGTTTGAAGATTTACCGCGGTATAGTTAGAAACACAACCTTGTTTATTTTTGATTTGTGGGTAATAATATCCCGGTGAAAGATTCGAAAAAACTGGATTTGTTCCCCAATTAGTCCCGTCTATGCTATAAAAATCTGCTGTAGTATTGATTTTAAAACTGCCTTTTGTTCCGCATGTTGGTTGAGTTATGGTAAGATTAGGCTGTGCCAAATTCGAGTTATCCATATAAATGGAAATGTTATTGGACGTACAATTCGCTTTTTTTGTTATTAAATAGTAAGATCCTGGGCTTAAATTATTAAAGACACTATTTGTACTCCAGGTTGCACCATAATCTATACTATAATAATCTGCAGTGGTGTTGAATGTTATTTTGCCAATATTTCCACAACTTGGATTGATAACTGTATAATCTGGATCAGGAAGTCTTGGGGTGTCAATTGAAACACTTATATTGTTAGAAATACATCCTAAATTGTTTTTTATTGCAATGTTATAATATCCATAAGAATTAAGATTTGATAAGGAAGAAGAAGTTCCCCAGGTATAGCCTCCATCAAAACTATAAAAATCGGCAATTGTATTTATTGTAATGCTACCCGAGGTTGTACAAGTGGGCTGAACAACAGTATAAGTAGGTGGATCTATATTTGGATTGTTTAAATAGGCATAACTTGGATAAGAGGTACAACCAATACTATTTTTTATAATTATTTGATAATTACCGGGAGGCAATGATTTCGAATTGAGCGTTGTCCAGGTTACACCATTATCAAAGCTGTAAAAATCAGATAATGAGTTGATAGTGATTTTTCCGTTTACACCACAATTTGGCTGTTCAATACTAATAATTGGCTGATTCAAGTAAGGTTGATATAGAGAAACATAAGATCCAGAACTAATACATCCTGCACTGTTTTTTACTTTTATTATGTAGGTTCCAAAAGGTAAAATTTTAACGTTACTACTAGTCCAGGTTAACCCATCATCAAAACTATAGGAATCTGCGACTGTAGTAATAGTGATACTTCCATCTTTTCCGCAAATAGGTTGCTCTGTTGTATATTCAGGATAGGAATTTTCAAAGTTATTTAAATAAACATAAGTATAATTAGAAGTGCAACCTAAAGCATTTTTTATCCCTAAAGAATAGCTTCCTGCATCTAAATTGTTGATTTTGTTGTCTGTAACCCATGTTTGTCCTCCATCAAAAGTATAAAAATCCGAAAGTGTATTAATGGTAATACTTCCTTTTTCAGTACAAGCAGGTTGTATTACTCCATAAGTTGGAATATCCAGCGTAGTACTACTAAGGAGTACATTGTTGGACGATGAAATACAGCCTTGTAAATCTTTGGTACGAATTTTATAATTTCCTGGTAAAAGATTGGAAGCAGTAGAATTATTCACCCAAGTTACACCATCATCAAAACTATAATATACAGCTGGAGTTGTAATGCTGATACTGCCAGTATCTCCGCAAAATAGGGGATTGGTATAATTGTAATTTGGATACAAAGTAGATGCGGCTGTGATAGTTACACTTTGCGAATAGGAAGTACACCCATTTATTGTCTTTATTTTTACTAAATAGTCGCCGGGATACAAGTTACTATTTGTGTTGTTTGTACTCCAAGTTGCGCCATCATCAAAACTATATTGTGATGCAGCTGAAGTTACTTTTATGGTTCCTGTGGTGGCAAAACAAGAGGGTTGGGTAATCTCCAAGGTAGGAGATACAGCTGTTTGGCTCGGTTCGATAGTAACACGAGCATCACTACTACATCCAAAAGAATCAGTAACAGTAACAGAATAATCTCCTAATGAAGTTACCGTAATTTTTTGCGAAGTACTTCCTGTACTCCATAGATAGGAAGATCCTGAAGAAGCGGTCAATACTGTACTTCCTGAGCAAACATTTAAAATACCTGAAATAGTTGCTGTGGGGTTTTTTACCTCTAAACCGGCAGAAATTATTTTGTAGCAAGTGGAATTCTTACTCACTCTTACATAAATAGAAGTACTAGAACTTGGATAACTTGTAAAATTACTGATGGCATTCAAGTTGGCCTCTGCCTCGTTGTAATTTTTGAAATAACTAAAATTTAAACCCGAAGTAGAAGGTACCACTAAAGAATTTAATTTAGACAAATCAAAATTTTCTCTTCCGTCACGATTTGCATCACATTGCGATAGTTTTGCAGTAGTTACACTGATGTTACAATTTGAAGTACAATTCAAAAAAGAAATATCCCAGCCAGAATTTGCGTCAGGATCTATGGCAGAATTAAATGTTGTTCCTGAACAAGAAGTTCCGGAAATATCATAATCTACTTGTACGCCTACATTGTAATTTGCACTGGTACTATTTGGGAAATCAGAGGCATTTAATGTGAAACAAAACTTTTTATTTGTTGTGTCTAAGCTTGAGGTAGTTGAGGTGCTATAAACAGAAACGTTATTGCTGTTGTAAGCCGTTAAAGTAATTTTTTTTACAGATGCAGAAATTCCTCCAGAATTTGGAATAGTATAAGTACCACATACTGAAACTGGTAAACTAGGACAAACTTTATTCAAAGGGTCAAGTTCTACTGAACCTTGAAGATTCTCTGCAGAATGCAATAAGCAAATATCATCAACATACATATACCCAAAATGCCCACCCAATCCACATCTTGAAGCCATAAATTCAACGGTAAATTCTTCATTATTTGGGATTGATGAAATGTCTAAAAATCCAGATTGCCAATTGGTAGTATACAAGGTAACATAATAAGAATCTTGACTCGGAACTTTGGAGAAAATGCAGTTTTTTTCATCTCCTACCAAACAAAATTCATCTACAACTACTTTATTTTTATCTAAAACCCTTGCTTTTACAAATGCTTGATTGTCAGTATGGCTGTTGTCGTATACGCTTTGTAATACAGCTTTGTAGTTGAATTTTAGATAATTTTCATTATTGGCTTTAAACCTTTTGCCTTGAACAATAGAACCATAAGTAGATGAGTTTTCATGATTAATTTTAAGCGCATATTGATCAAATGCTTTTATATCTCCTATATAGGGGTCAACTAAATTTGCAGAAACCCCTGTTGCCATAATATTCATATTATTAGGGTCATAACGATTGATGTAGGAATCGGCGGTATTGGTTATCGAACGGCATTGTGTTGGGCCTGGAGGATCTCCAATTGTGTAAAGGAAATTCTTAAGATAACTATTTCCGTTTATATTTTCATATTGCTCAAAACCTCCATTAGTACACATTTCTACCGCCTGAAGTATCGCTGCTGTTTTTGAAGTCAAATTTCCCTTTTTTGTGTTCAGATTTACAGTTTTTAAATTCAAGATTTCAGCTTTCTTTTTTTCTTCCCGAATCTTCAAAAATTGTTTTTGCAGTTCCAAATTTTGAATTAAGCGCCCATTTTTATCTTCAAATAAGAATTTGGTTGCTGTGGAGTCTTGATTTGTTTTTTGGGAAAAAACTAAAGTACATTGATGCAATAAAATAAAAAACAGTAAAATTCGCTTCATTTGAAAAAAATATATACGCACAAATGTAATTAAATTTCTACTAAATAAAACTAAAAAACTCAAAATATAGCCCATAAAATCTTTTCCTAAAAAGTCCCTAAATATCTCGTATTTTTGCTGAAAATTTTTCTTTTGAAAACCAAACTTTTCCTCATCACGCCCCCGTTTACCCAACTGAATACTCCTTATCCAGCGACGGCTTATATTAAGGGGTTTTTGAATACCAAAAACATCGAATCGGTTCAGGCGGATTTGGGAATTGAAGTGATTTTGAAATTGTTTTCGAAAGAAGGATTGAAGAAGTTATTTCAAGTTTCAGATTTTCAGGTTTCAGGTCAAAATATTTCGGATAATTCTAAAAGAATTTTTGCGCTGCAAGATGAGTACATAAAATCCATCGATTCAGTTATTGCTTTTTTACAGGGGAAAAATCCAACCTTGGCACTCCAGATTTGTCAAGAAGATTTCTTGCCGGAAGCGTCTCGTTTTGCACAATTGGAAGAATTGGATTGGGCTTTTGGAACGATGGGGACGCAGGACAAAGCCAAACATTTGGCGACTTTGTACCTCGAAGATATCTCCGATTTTATAGTGGAATGTGTCGATGAAAATTTTGGTTTTAGTCGATATGCTGAAAGACTGGGGCGAAGCGCCAATTCTTTTGATGAACTGTATGCAGCATTGCAACAAGAACCCACTTATATTGATAATATTCTTCTTTCGATTTTGAAAGAAAGGATCGAAACGATTCAGCCGACTTTATTCTTGATCTCGGTTCCGTTTCCTGGGAATTTGTATTCGGCTTTTCGCTCTGCGCAATGGGTGAAAAAGCATTATCCGAATATCAAGATTTCGATGGGTGGTGGTTTCCCAAATACTGAATTGCGTTCACTTTCGGATGCACGAGTTTTTGAGTTTTTGGATTACATTACTTTGGATGATGGCGAAACGCCAATAGAAGAGCTTATTGCTAACATTGAAAATCCAATTCACAATTCATATAAAAGGACATTTCTTCTAGAAAACGGAAAAGTAGTTTATAAAAATAATTCCGTTAAACCAGATTACAAACAATCTCAAGTGGGAACGCCCGATTATTCGGATTTGCTTTTGGATAAATATATTTCGGTTATCGAAATCGTTAATCCGATGCACCGTTTGTGGAGTGACGGACGCTGGAATAAACTCACGATGGCGCACGGTTGCTACTGGGGAAAATGCACATTTTGCGATATTTCTCTAGATTATATCAAGGTTTATGAACCCGTTGCCGCAAGTTTGTTGTGCGACAGAATGGAAGAAATGATTGCGCAAACGGGAGAAACCGGTTTTCATTATGTTGATGAAGCCGCGCCACCAGCTTTGATGCGGGCTTTGGCACTCGAAATCCTTCGACGAAAACTGGCGGTTACTTGGTGGACAAACATTCGATTCGAAAAAAGTTTTACTCAAGATTTATGTCTTTTGCTAAAAGCTTCGGGTTGTATTGCTGTTTCCGGAGGTTTGGAAGTGGCTTCGGACAGATTACTGAAACTGATTGACAAAGGCGTAACGGTAGAACAAGTAGCCAAAGTTACTCGGAATTTTACTGAAGCAGGCATTATGGTACACGCCTATTTGATGTACGGTTATCCAACGCAAACGATTCAAGAAACGATAGACAGTCTCGAAATGGTGCGCCAATTGTTTGAAGCAGGCATTTTGCAATCAGGGTTTTGGCATCAATTTGCTATGACGGCACATAGTCCGGTTGGAATGTTTCCGGAGCAATTTGGAGCCGTAAAAGAAACGGAAGCCATTGGTACTTTTGCCAATAACGACATTAATTTTATTGATTCAACGGGAATCGACCACGATAAATTTAGTTTTGGGCTTAAGAAATCGTTGTTCAATTTTATGCACGGAATCTGTTTTGATTACGAACTGCAGGATTGGTTTGATTTCAAAATTCCGAAGACAAAAATAGGAGCTGATTTTATTTTTGATGCCTTGCAGGAAGAAACCAACTTAAATACCAAACCTACAGCCAAAATTGTTTGGTTAGGAGGAAAACCAACTGTAGAACATTTTACCAAATCCAAAAAAGGGAATTCTTGGGAGATGATGACTCTAACTTTTCACGACAAAAAGGAAAGTTTCAGTATTCAAACCAATAAAACGGAAGGGGAATGGCTTGTCGAAATGCTTCAAAAAATATCAGTTTCGAATACTAAAACCTATTCTTTTCAGGAAGTAAAAACTGATTTTGAGGAGCAACTAGAAGATTTTGAGCTTTTTTGGAATTCAAAACCTGTGAATACTTTGAGGGAATTTGGATTGTTGGTGTTGTAGAATACATTTTTTTGTTTTTAATGGAAAACCACCATTTACCACATAATTTCCGGTTCAACGGGTTTGCGTGAGGGATAGTAGCAAGTTACCGAAGTAACGCGGATAGCCCGACTCCATTAGAGAATGGGCCGTATATGTGCAAAGTGAAGCAAGGCCTTTTTCTAATGGAGGCACGCCCAAATTGTTTTTTTGACAGGATTTTGGAAGTATTTAATTAGAACGAATATTTTTAATTTTAAGCTAAGAAAACTTTTTATTTACTTATTTTTGCCTCTAAATAAATAGATGCAAATGAGTGCTAATTACAAAGTAAATGTAAATGATACTTTTCAGTTTGATTTTGAAAAGGAAAGTATTTCTCAACTGGATGCAATACCTACGGGAGTAAATGAATTTCATATACTGCATCAAAACACACCTTATAAAGCGGAAATCATCACTTCGGATTTCAATCATAAAAGCTATACTGTTAAGGTAAACAATACAAATTATACTGTTGCGATTTCTAATCCTTTGGATATTTTGATAAAGGAAATGGGGTTTGAAGTTGGGTTGACCAAACAAGTTAACGCAATCAAGGCACCTATGCCGGGATTGATTCTGGAAATTAGCGTTGTTGTCGGACAAACTGTGAAAGAGAATGATAACTTGATTATTCTTGGTGCGATGAAAATGGAGAATAGTTTTCTTTCGCCTCGTGATGGTGTAATCAAATCCATTTCGGTGAGTACGGGAGATGCGGTGGACAAAGGGCAGTTATTAATTGAATTCGAGTAAAATTATGCAAAAAATATTAGTTGCCAATAGAGGGGAAATTGCCATTAGGGTGATGAAAACCGCACAAAAAATGGGTATTAAGACTGTAGCAGTATATTCTACTGCCGATAGAAATGCACCGCACGTAAAATTTGCTGATGAAGCCGTTTGGATTGGGGAAGCTCCGTCAAACCAATCTTATTTATTGGGGAGCAAAATTATAGAAGTTGCTAAATCTTTAAACGTAGATGCGATTCATCCAGGATATGGTTTCCTGAGTGAGAATGCTGATTTTGCCGAAGAAGCCGAGAAGAATAACATCATTTTTATAGGCCCTAAGTCGAAAGCCATCAAAATTATGGGAAGTAAACTGGCAGCCAAAGATGCCGTTAAAGCATACAATATTCCTATGGTTCCTGGAATTGACGAAGCGATTACCGATATCGAAAAAGCGAAGCAAGCCGCAACAACAATTGGTTTTCCTATCTTGATCAAAGCTTCGGCTGGGGGTGGAGGAAAAGGAATGCGTGTGGTGGAAAGCGAAGCCGATTTTGAATCTCAAATGAATCGTGCTATAAGTGAAGCGGTTGCGGCATTTGGTGATGGCTCGGTTTTTATCGAAAAATATGTGGCTTCACCGCGACATATAGAAATTCAGGTGATGGCTGATAGTCACGGCACTATTTTATATTTGTTCGAAAGGGAATGCAGCATTCAGCGTCGTCATCAAAAAGTGGTTGAAGAAGCTCCTTCGGCTGTTTTAACGCCGGAATTGCGCAAGAAAATGGGTGAAGCGGCTGTCTTGGTGGCCAAATCCTGTGATTATCTTGGGGCGGGAACTGTTGAGTTTTTATTGGACGAAAACAATAATTTCTACTTCCTTGAAATGAATACCCGTTTGCAGGTTGAACACCCGGTTACGGAATTGATTACCGGCACCGATTTGGTCGAACTGCAAATTAGGGTAGCAAGAGGAGAAGCGTTAGCCATTAAACAAGAAGACTTGAAAATAAAAGGACACGCATTGGAATTGCGTGTTTATGCCGAAGATCCCCTAAATGATTTCTTGCCGAGCGTTGGACATTTGGATGTGTATCAATTACCGGTTGGCGAAGGAATTCGTGTGGATAACGGTTTTGAGCAAGGTATGGACATTCCGATTTATTATGACCCGATGTTGGCCAAATTAATCACTTACGGGCAAACTCGTGAAGAAGCGATTCAATTGATGATTAAAGCAATTGAAAACTATCAGGTGGAAGGCGTTTACACTACTTTGCCTTTTGGGAAATTTGTTTTTGAACACGAAGCTTTTCGTTCGGGAAAATTTGATACGCATTTTGTGAAGCAATATTACAATGCCGATGTATTGAAAAACCAAATGGCTCATGAAGCCGAAATTGCTGCTTTGGTGGCATTGAAACAGTATTTTGAAGATCAAAAAATCGTACGCTTACCAATTCAGTAAATTATGCAAGACAAAATAAAAACACTAAACGATAAAATTGCCGAAGCTCATTTGGGTGGGGGTACAAAACGTATTGCGAAACAGCATTCGAACAAAAAACTGACAGCAAGAGAGCGTATCAATTATTTGATGGATGAGGGTTCTTTTGAAGAAATTGGGATGCTGGTGACACACCGAACCACCGATTTCGGGATGGAAAATGAAATGTATTACGGCGATGGAGTCATCACGGGATACGGAACTATTAACGGAAGATTGGTTTATATTTTTGCTCAGGATTTTACGGTTTTTGGAGGTTCATTATCTGAAACTCATGCTGAGAAAATTTGTAAAATTATGGATATGGCAGTTAAAATGGGCGCGCCTATGATTGGACTGAACGATTCGGGTGGGGCACGTATTCAGGAAGGCGTTCGTTCGTTGGGAGGTTATGCCGATATTTTTTTTAGAAACGTGCAAGCTAGTGGTGTTATTCCGCAAATTTCTGCAATTATGGGGCCTTGCGCCGGTGGAGCTGTGTATTCTCCTGCTATGACCGATTTTACGATGATGGTTGAAGATACCAGTTATATGTTTGTAACAGGGCCGAATGTGGTGAAAACCGTAACCAACGAATCCGTTACTTCAGAGGAATTGGGAGGAGCGAGTACACACTCTACTAAGTCGGGTGTGGCACATTGCACTTCGACGAATGATGTAGTTTGTCTAGAGGACATCAAGAGATTGTTGAGTTATTTGCCTCAAAACAATAAAGAAACAGCACGCAACTTACCTTATGAACTTAAAGATGAGGTGCGTTTACAATTAGCCAATATTATTCCGGATAACCCGAATAAACCTTACGATATGCACAGCGTGATTGGAGGGATTATTGATGAAGATTCATTTTTTGAAATTCATAAAAACTATGCGGAAAATATCCTTGTGGGTTTTGCCCGACTAGGAGGACGTAGCATTGGAATTGTGGCTAACCAACCGATGTTTTTGGCGGGTTGTCTGGATGTAAACAGTTCGATAAAAGCGGCACGTTTTACCCGTTTTTGTGATGCGTTTAATATTCCGCTATTGGTATTGGTGGATGTGCCTGGCTTTTTGCCGGGAACCGACCAAGAGTGGAACGGGATCATTGTTCATGGAGCAAAATTACTTTATGCTTTAAGCGAAGCTACGGTGCCAAGAGTGACAGTAATAACCCGTAAAGCGTATGGTGGTGCTTATGATGTAATGAATTCAAAACATATTGGTGCCGACATGAATTTTGCTTGGCCTACTGCCGAGATTGCCGTAATGGGAGCAAAAGGAGCCTCGGAAATCATCTTTAAAAAAGAAATCCACGATGCTGAAGACCACGAAGCAAAACTTCTCGAAAAAGAAGCTGAATATGCGGAGTTGTTTGCCAATCCATATACTGCAGCTCAACGTGGTTTTGTAGATGAGGTAATCCTCCCGGAAGACACAAGGCGCAAATTGATAAAGGCGTTTAGTATGCTAGAGAATAAGGTGAGTGTAACTCCTGATAGAAAACACGGGAATATTCCTTTGTAGTTGTTTATAAGAATTAAAAAGCCACCCGATGAGGGTGGTTTTTTTTATGCTACAGTAAAACGAAACCCAATCCCATGTAAATTCTCAATGGCAATTCCTTTTTCGTTTGCCAAAATTTTTCGCAGGCGGGAAATAAATACATCAAGACTGCGCCCCATAAAATAATCATCGTCACCCCAAAGTGAGGTTAAGATTTGCTCTCGTTTTAAAACTACATTTTTATTATCAAGGAATAATTTTAAAAGGTCTGCTTCGCGTTGGGTTAGTGCTATCTTTTCTGTTTCATTAAAAAGGATGAAATTTTTGGTATCGAATTGGTATTTTCCAATTTCATAAATTGATTTATCTATTGCATTATTCTTGTGGGAGCGCCTCAAAAAAATTTCAATTTTAAGAAGTAATTCTTCGATGCTAAAAGGCTTTACGAGATAATCATCGGCTCCCAATCTGAGACCTTTAATGCGGTCTTCTTTTAGGGTTTTGGCAGATAGGAATATTATGGGAATATCGGTATCGAGTTTCCTGATTTCGGTTGCCAATTCAAATCCATCCATTTTTGGCATCATTATATCCAAAATACAAATATCAAAAGTGCTTTTTTTGAAAGCTTCAAAACCAGATTTCCCATCTTCGCAATGGGTCACTTCATAGTGATTTTGCTCCAAATTGTCTTTGGTTAGAAAAGCTAAGGTTGCATCGTCTTCGGTGTATAATATTCGAACAGTACTCATTGTTTTTGTGGAATTAATAGTGAAAAGGTACAGCCTTTTTTCGGATTGCATTTTACGCTTATTTTCCAGTGGTGGAGGTTACACACTTTCTTGGCATAGTATAAACCCAATCCAAAACCGGTGACTTCATTGCTTTTTTGGCTTGGGATTCTGTAGAATTTATCAAATATAAAGGGAATGTTTTTCGAGTCAATTCCTATGCCATTGTCAGTAAAGCCGATTTGTAAATGCTTTCCAATTTTTGTAATAGCGATATAAATTTCGGGTTTATTTTCACAATATTTAATCGCATTATCCAACAGGTTGTAAACCAAATTGGTGAAATGAAATTCATCAGCTTCAATAGT
>NZ_DASTTN010000410.1:0-3353 GCF_035760125.1 Flavobacterium sp. | reverse complement strand
TTTTAGTTTGATTTTTAATAACTAATTTTATATCAGATAATTGTATAAATAACTTTTCCAGTGATTAATTGATTTTAATAAACCAGCCTGCCAGCATTTTTGTTTGTTATTCTCGATTTACTACTAATCAATAATAATAGCTTTATGAATGCAATAACGAATGAAGTAAGCATAAAATTAAATTCAACTCTTAAGAAGAAAATATTAATAGTTGAGGACCAGTTTATTGAAGCACATGATTTGCAGTTAATTCTTGAAAAGGCTGATTATGAAGTGATGGGATTAGTACGTTCGGTTGCCCAAGCATTGGAATTTATTGAAAAAGAAACTCCAGATTTAGTTTTTGTGGACATTTTTCTCAAAGGAAAAGAAACGGGTATTGATTTAGCCAAAATACTGAAAGAAAAACATATTGGGTTCATATATCTGTCGGCGAATTCCAGTAAAAGCATATTGGAAGAAGCCAAAAAAACGCAGCCTTATGGATTTATAGTCAAACCATTTCGTGATCAGGATGTATTGATAACTTTGGATATTGCTTGCTATCGCCATAAACACGGTGTTGAAACACAACTGTTACAAGAGAAAATTTTAGAGAAAAATATTAATGAAATCACTTTTTCCTCTTTAAAATGGGAGCAGGCTTTATTACAATTAGGAAAAACACTACAAACCTATATTCCATTTGACTATATGACTGCAGGATTTATTGATGAGGTCACTAATGCAGTTGGGTTGTTTAGAAGGAATTTTGATGTTTACGAAATGATTAACATTGATAAATTTTCTAAAATAACAAACTTCAAAAAAGAAGAGTTAATCGATTTGCACTCCAAATCCTTAAAACTGGAAACTGCTCAAATTTATCAGGGTGATAGTTTTGTAAAAGTAAGTCAGAATTCGCCAATTAAGAGGCTGGTGTTGCATACTTTTGGAATCAAATCCTTTATTGTAATTCCTTTGATTATTGATGATAGGACTTTTAATTTTTCATTTCATAGTCGACATTTTGAAATATATGTTGAGGAACATTTAGCATTGTTAACGAAGCTCAAAAGTATATTGACCGAGTTTGTAAGTGAAATGTATATTACCGACAAAAAGCTCAATGGCAAGGAAAAAGTAATTTTGAACATTCCTAGAGATCCTCGCCAAGGTTTTGAATCCATGATAGGAAACAGTAAAAAAATGATAACTGTTTTTGATTCCATAAAGAAAGTGGCTCCTTTCGAAACTTCAGTGCTGATAATGGGAGAAAGCGGAACGGGTAAAGAAAAAGTAGCACAAAGCATTCACAACCTTTCCAATCGAAAAGATAAGCCGCTTGTTATTATCAATTGTGGTGCCATTCCAGATAATTTAGCCGAATCCTTGTTTTTTGGTCATGAAAAAGGAGCATTTACAGGAGCTGCAGACAAACGCATCGGAAAATTTGAAATGGCCGATGGAGGAACTATTTTTTTGGATGAAATAGGGGAAATGCCCATTGATCTTCAAGTAAAATTATTGAGAGTTTTACAGGAAAAAGAAATTGAAAGGGTAGGTGGTCGCTCCCCAATAAAAATTGATGTCCGGATTATTGCCGCAACAAATCGAAATCTTGAGGAAGAAGTGGCGGCAGGAAGATTTCGTTTGGATTTATATTATAGGCTTTATGTTTTTCCAATATTTGTTCCTTCCTTAAGAGAAAGAACGGAAGATATTCCTGTTTTGGCTTCTCATTTTATTAATTTATTTAGCGAAAAAACGGGATTAAAAGCGCCTTTACTTCAGGAAAATGTGCTTCAACAATTGCTATCTTATGATTGGCCAGGTAATATTCGGGAACTGGAACATGTTATCGAACGTAGTATTTTGATGAGTGACGGAAATATCATCAAGGAAATTCAGCTTCCTTTTGCAAAAAAACAAGAAGAGGGCGAAAAACAACAGGAATTCTCTATTAAAACGATTCATGATAATGAACGGGATTATATTATTTACATCCTAAAAAGATGTAAAGGAAAGGTTTCAGGAATGGGAGGAGCCGCCGAAATTTTGAATATTCCATCTTCAACACTCAATTCTAAAATCAAAAAATTGGGTATAAAACACAGTCATTTTTCATAAACAAAATGACTGTGTTTTATACCCAATTCCAGTATTTTCTTTTCAAAAGTTCTTTTTGAACCAAGCAACAGACAGATCTACGTCTTCTTGGGTTAAATTATGTCCCGTATTCATTTCATAAAAAGTGACATCCAAGTTATTCTCGTTTAATATTTTGAGGTACTCATTGGTATTTTCAATCTTTACTGTTGGGTCATTTTTTCCAGAAGATAAAAACAAAGGTGTATGGTTATTGCTTTTTCCAATTTGAATGTTTTTGAAAGGTTGCATCGGGCGGTATAATATTGCTCCAGCCAAAAAATCTGAATGAAGTAGTAAAGTGGCTCCAGCAATATTTGCCCCATTTGAATAGCCTAAAGCAATTAATTTTGTGACATCGAAGCCTTCTTTTTTAGCAATTTCTTTTAAGAAATGAACCATTTCATGGGTTCTGAATTCTAAATCTTTTTCATCAAATATGCCCATGCCCAGTCTTTTGAAAAATCGAGGCATTCCTTGTTCATTTATGTTTCCACGAAGACTTAAAATATTGATGTCATTGCCAAAGTTTTTTGCCAATGGTACTAAATCATGCTCATTTCCGCCAGTTCCATGCAAGAGCAAAAGTGTTTTTGCGCTTGCATTTCCTGTGCCTTTAAAAATATAATGCAAGGGTTGAAAATCCATAGTTATGATTAATTAATTTTTACTAAATGTTTTTCTATTTCTTCTCTACGGCTTTCGTATTGATGAGGTAATTTTAAATCTTTCCCTAAATTCTCAAGTGTTTCATCGACTGTAAATCCTGGATTATCAGTAGCTATTTCAAAAAGAACACCACCTGGTTCTCTAAAATAAAGAGAATGAAAATATTGTCGGTCAATTTGTTGAGTTATACCTAATCCTAAAGCTTCTATTTTTTCACGAAAGTGCATCAAAATTTCATCATTTTCAACTCGGAAAGCCACGTGATGAACAGAACCGTTGGCTACATGACCTTTCTTTTCCTCTGGTAATTCTACTAAATCCACTATTGAAGCATTTTCTACAGCCTTTGTTGCATAACGGTAGCGATTCACATTTTGATCGATTAATTCGTATCCAAATACATTTGTCAAAATTGCTGCAGTTGCTTTGATGTTGGTAAGGGTCAAAGTAATGTTATGAAACCCTTTTAGAGCATTTTCTGCTTTTATTTCGTCGGTTTCCCAGGGTTTGCGATTGTCTTCTGTTTTGGATTCTATCAATTCCAGCTTCAATCCGTC
>NZ_DASTTN010000409.1:0-9637 GCF_035760125.1 Flavobacterium sp. | reverse complement strand
ATCCTAGTTGTCCGCTAGCTCCGACTATTAATATTTTTGTCATTTTATAAATTAAATTAATTTGTTAGCAGTTTATCAAATTGCAAAAATTGGGCTAAAAAGAGTCTAATTAATTTGTTACTAAAAAATTGCTATTTCTATTTTTATGATATGCAAAAAACTCATGATTAAAAGTCCAATTCACCCAAGAATCATTAAGAATAAAAGCAATCTTAAACAACATAAACAACTCATTTAAAACAAGTTATTTTGATTAAAATAAATTTAAAAGGATATTATTTTTAAAAATTAAGAGATACTCTTTTTAATTACGTGACGAAATTATAGATTAGATTTTGATAAAACAAGCAAAAAGCAACAAAATGTGCTCGAACACATTAAAATTATGTTCTCGAGCACACAAAACCATAAAACAAATTGAATTGTCCTCTAGTTAAATTACCTAATAGCAATAAAAATGAATACAGGATTTTTTGAAACCAAATAGTTAACATAAAAAAGCTATACAAAAGTCGACGAACTTTCTGTATAGCGATATTGGGTTATTTCAATCTAAAAGAAAAAACTATTCGATATAAAATGAAGCGTTTTCAGAATTAACAATATCAATCGGTAAAAGGATTGTGTTTGGGATCTCTTTGTCAAAAAGGAAAAATTCTATTATAGAAGTAACACCAAGATAAGTTTGCCTTTTTTGATTTTGATGTATTAAAAAATCAATTACTCCTTGATTCAAATAATTCACATTATTCTCAATCAAATCATATCCAATGATTGCAATTTTTTTATGTTTTGTTTCACTAATAACTTTAGCCAGTTGATAGGCTTTTGAAGTAGAAATAAAGATTCCTGACAAATCTGGATTTTCATTAAGAAAGTTAGTGAAATTGATTTCAACATTCGGATTTTTTAATTTTAGGGTTGTGATATTATAATCCTGTTTTCCTTTTTCACTAAAATAATTTCGGAAGCCTCTCTCCTTCTCCTGCATGTGAATTGCATTCTTTATAGATTCGTCAATATGAATGACGGCAATTTGTCCTTTTTTCAAAAGTAAATCCAATAATTTAGCAGCTACTCTTCCACTATGGAATAAGTCCTGACCAACAAAACTCTTTATTGAATCTGATTGAACTTGGTTGTTAAAGGTGTTTACAATAATATTCAGCTCCTCATATTTCTTGATAACCTCCAACGTTTCTTTATGGAATAAAGGTGGTAACAAAACGGCATCTGGCGATTTTTCCAAAACTGTTTCATTAATTTTTAAAAAAGATTTTTTGCCTTCCGGATTAAAGAAAAAAGTTTCAATTGCAAAATTGTATGCTCTAAATTCTTGCACAGCATCTTCTATCCCTTTTATACAAGGCAGCCAATATGGATCGATTTTAGGATCAGGAAGCAATATGCAAATACGATAAACTTTATTGTTCTTTAAATTCCTAGCAATAAGATTTGGTTCGTAGTTTATAACGTTTAAAACTTCGTTGATTTTTTTTAGAGCGTCATCAGAAACCTTTCCTCTTTTATGTAGAACTCTATCTACAGTTCCTTTCGAAACTCCAGCTAATTGAGCAATATCTTTTATTGTATATTTCTTATCCATATTCGCAAATATATAAGTTTTTCGTTAAGTTTTTAACCCCAATGTATTACTAACAATTATTTTTTCTAATATATAGAAACAAATGTGTTTGATTTAAATCGAATTATCATACAGTAATTTCGTTAGTTTTACAATAATTATTCTTTTTTACTTTTAAACAAAGAGCCCAAAGGAATACTTTATAAATAGCAACTTAAAATTTAAACACAATAGAATTCTAATCTATTTATAAAAATAACATCAGTAAATCCACCACATAATTTTGCTAATTTAAGGATACTTTACAAATAATGTGCTCGAAAACACAAATATTGTGTGCTCGAAAACATAAATTTAGTGTGTTCGAGCACATTTTTTTGTTTTTTACTTGTTTTATTAAAACTTAATATATAATTTCGTTGCGTTGAAAAGGATTTAAAGAATAGCTACCTACATTCATTTTAAATTTAAAACATTAATAAACAACAACTTAACACATTTTATAAGTGAAGAAAATTATATCCTTAGCCCCGGGTCGAACTTGTCTCTTTGGAGACCATCAAGATTATCTTGGATTACCAGTTATAGCATGCGCAATTGACAGAGACATAAAATTAACCGCAGTACAAAATACCTCCAACGTATTTAAATTAAATATGATTGATATTAATGAAATAAGAATTATTAATATTAATGAAACTTTTCCAGAATTAAAACCACGTGATTATTTTGCGTCATCATTAAGGGTACTAAGAAGACATGGCTGCATTCCAAATGTTGGATATGATATTACTATAACTGGAGATATTCCTATTAATTCCGGCACATCAAGTTCATCTGCTTTATTAATAGCATGGATTAACTTTTTGATAACAGCATTTGGTGTGAACGAGGAAGTAACACCTGAATTTATTGCCCAAATGGGTTATGTTTCTGAAGTATTGGAACATGGAGAACCTGGAGGAATGATGGATCATTACAGTATCAGTATGGGTAATATTGTGCATATTAACACAAAAGAACCGTTTCACTGTTCTATTATTGGCACTGATTTAAAAGGCCTAATTATAGGTGTTTCTGGTGTGCCAAAAGAAACCATTGGCCTAATTGGTGAATTAAAAAACAATGCATTATTGGCGATAGATATTGTAAAACAGAATTATAACGATTTTGATTTAAATAGTGCCGAAAATGAAGATTTAAAGAAATATTGTAACTTTTTACCAGATCGTTTGATTCCTTATTTCGAAGCAGCAATAAAAAATCATCAATACACTAAACTTGCTTTGAAAGAATTTCAGAAGCCGACTCTTGATTTAAAAAAGATTGGTGAATTAATGAATGGACATCATGCCGTCTTGAGAGATTTACTAAAAATTACAGTGCCAAAAATTGATGCTATGATAAATGCCGCATTAAACTCAGGTGCCTACGGAGCAAAAATTGTTGGTTCAGGCGGCGGCGGCTGTATAGTAGCAATTGCTGATCCTCAAAATCAAGAGCGAGTTGTCCAATCCATTTTGGAGGCAGGTGCAAAAGAGGCCTATGCTGTGGGCGTAGATCCTGGAGCGAGAATATTATAATAGAATTAAATATAAAAACCATGCATAACAATTTAATTATTTTGGCAGGAGGAGCATCTTCAAGAATGAAAAAACAATCTTCATTGGAAAATTTAAATGAAGAAGAAATCCAACAAGCCAATGAGAGAAGTAAAGGACTTATTGGAGTAGGTCCAAATGGAAGACCTTTATTAGATTACCTTTTGCTAAATGCTAAAAAAGCCGGATACAAAAACATATATATTATCATTGGTGAACAAGGAGAATTATTCAAAGAATTTTACGGAAGTAAAAATGAAAACAATGATTTTCATGGATTAAATATTTCATTTGCCGTTCAGTATGTTCCCGAAAACAGAATAAAACCATTTGGTACAGCAGATGCTTTATTTCAGGCAGTAGAACAGTATTCGGAACTAAACACTCAATTATATTCAGTGTGTAATAGTGATAATTTATATTCGACCAAAGCTCTTTTGGCACTTAGAGAAACGAACAGCCCGAATGCTTTCATAAGTTATGATCGGGACGCAATGGAATTTCCTTCAGAACGAATTTCACGCTTTGCTATTGCAAAACTAGGAGTTGATAATCAACTCTTGGATATTCTCGAAAAACCTTCGGCTGATAGTATTGAGGATTATAAGGATTCAGAAGGCAAATTAAGAGTAAGCATGAATGCTTTCAAATTCGACGGAGCACTTTTATATCCCTATCTCAAAAACTGTCCAGTTCATCCAGAAAGAGACGAAAAAGAACTTCCAACAGCTCTTTTAAACGCCATAAAAGATCATCCAAATATGACTGTTGGTATTCCTTTTTCAGAACACGTTCCAGACTTAACTGCAAAAGAAGATATACTTGAGGTAAAAGAATATTTGAAAAAGCATTACCCTGAAATAAACTGGTACTAAAACTAGGCAAAAACTAAAAAAAGGAAACCATGAATAAATATGTAATTACAGGAGGAGCTGGTTTTATAGGAAGTCATATTGCCGAATATTTATCCGGAAAAGGACACGAAGTAATCATATTGGATAGTTTAAGAACAGGATTTGAAAAAAATCTTAATGGCTTGAATGTTAATTTCATTAAAGGAGATATTCGGGATAAAGATCTTGTGGAAGAAATAGCTCAAGGAGCCAGCGGAATATTTCACTTAGCGGCTTTGGTAAGTGTACCTGAATCACTGTTGAACATCAAGGAGTGTATTGATATAAATACATTGGGAACAATAAATATTTTGGAGGCTGCAAAGAAGAACGACAGCTGTAAAGTGGTGCTGTCGTCTTCTGCGGCAAATTATGGCGACAATCCCATATTGCCCAAAATTGAAACAATGACACCTGAACCAATGACACCTTATGCTGTTACAAAACTGGATGGCGAGTTTTATTTGAAAATGTATCAAGATCAATGGAATGTCCCGACTGCTTCATTACGATATTTTAACGTTTTTGGACCTCGCCAAAATCCGCAATCAGCTTATGCAGCAGCAGTGCCTATTTTTATAAATAAAGCACTTCAAAATCAGCCTATAACAATTTATGGAGATGGTTCACAAACAAGAGATTTCATTTATGTGAAGGATGTTATTAAAGCAAATATTTTAGCTTCAAAAATGGGTGGAGAAACCTATAATGTAGCTTTGGGATATAGCACCTCTATTTTGGAACTAGCAAAAAAAATAATCGAAATTACCAACTCAAAATCTCAGATTCAATTTTTAGAAGAAAGACCCGGGGATATAAAACATTCGATTGCAAATCCAACCAAATTTAATCAATTAGGATTTAAACCTGACTATACGATTGATAGGGCATTACAGGAAACTATTAGTTTCTATGAGAATGAATTACTGCAAATAAAATAGTTCCTTCACTAAGGAAGTTCTTTTTATTACATCAAACTACCAAAAAAAATCCTTGATTTAAATTATAAATAGTAACAAGAATATTATGAACGAAATGAATATTTCCCTTGCAAATAAACAAAATAGCACATTAATACCAATGGCTATTTTAACCTTTATGTTTTTTATTTTTGGATTTGTGACTTGGTTAAACGGTCCTTTAATTCCGTTTTTTAAATTAGCATGTGAATTAACCGAATCACAAGCATATTTCGTCACTTTTGCCTTTTATATTGCCTATTTTGTTATGGCAATTCCCTCTTCTTGGTTGATTGAAAAAGTAGGTTATAAAAATGGCTTGTCAATAGGACTGATAATTATTGCATTTGGAGCGTTTATGTTTTATCCAGCTGCAGAAACAAGAACTTTTGGTTTATTCTTGGGAGCATTATTCATTATGGGAACAGGTTTGGCTGTTTTACAAACTGCCGCTAACCCTTATGTTGTAGTAATTGGTCCTCGCGAAAGTGCAGCTGCGCGTATAAGTATTTTAGGTACGGCCAATAAGTTGGCCGGATTTATAGCACCACTTGCATTAACGACTTTGGTATTGTCTAATATGGCAGATTATACAGCCGATAAAATTGCTGCTCTAGACGCTACGGCTAAATCAGCAGCATTAGACTCTCTTGCACTACAACTACAAACCCCTTATATTTATATGGGATTGATCATACTTATTTTAGCAATATTGGTTAAATTTTCACCACTCCCAGAGATAAGCCTGGACGAAGATGGAAATGTAGCACACCTAAGCATTTTTCAACAAATTAGAGATGTATTAAAACGTCCGCAATTAGTTTTGGGTGTAATAACTTTGATGTTATATATAGCTGCAGAAGTTTTAGCAGGGGATTCAATAGGCGGTTTCGGGAAAAAATTAGGAGTATACGGAGAAAATGGTGATTTTTATCTAAAGCTGACTTCCTTTACCATGACTGCTATGGTTATAGGATATATTCTAGGAATGAGTTTAATTCCAAAATATGTTACTCAGGTCACCGCTTTAAAAATTTCAGGTTTATTGGGGGTTATTTTGGTACTGTCAATTGTGTCCGTTTCACCTAACACAATGATTGCATTACCAGGAATTCCTGCATTACCGCTCGTAATTATTTTAGTGGCACTAATGGGACTTTCAAATGCATTATGTTGGCCAGCAATTTGGCCTATGGCACTTCAAGACTTAGGAGGCTATACCAAAATTGGTGGTGCTATGCTAATTATGGCAATTATAGGTGGCGCCATTTTTCCATTAATGTATGGTGCATTGGCCGATTCGATTGATATAAGTAACCAAACCAAAATCCTTAAGGAAACTGTAAAAAGCGGAAACCAACTCGCCTATTTAATATTATTACCGTCTTACTTTATGATTCTGTTTTTTGCAATAAAAGGGCATAAATACAGAAGCTGGTCCAGAGCCTAAAATAATAGCACAGTAAAAGAAACAGTAACATAATAAATCAAAAAATGTTAAAGAGCAATATAGACAAATCAACAGGATTTGAAAAAAGATTTGAGAACATTAACACCTTCGTTTTCGACAACTCAACTTCGGCATCCGTGGCTGTTGCAAAAGAAATAGCGAATCTAATCCAATTAAAGCAAGAGAACAATGAATCTTGCGTATTAGGGCTGGCGACGGGATCTTCCCCAAAAGGCCTATACGCCGAATTAGTACGTATGCACAAAGAAGAAGGATTGAGTTTTAAAAATGTAATTTCATTCAATTTGGATGAATATTACCCGATGGAACCCGATTCCATAAACAGCTATGTGCGATTTATGAAAGAGTTGTTGTTTAACCAGGTTGACATCTTACCGGAAAACATCCATATTCCCGACGGAACATTATCAAAAGAAGAAATCGCGGATTATTGCGCCGGTTATGAAGCCAAAATAGAGGCTTTGGGAGGCATTGATTTGCAGATTTTGGGAATTGGCGGTAACGGTCACATTGGGTTCAACGAATCGGGCTCTTTGCAGAATTCCAAAACAAGATTGGTGGCATTGGACCATATCACCAGAGTGGCGGCTAGCGGCGATTTTTCGGGATTAAGCAATACCCCAAGAACGGCAATCACGCTGGGTGTAAAAAAAATAATGGAGGCCAAACAAGTTATTTTAATGGCGTGGGGCGAAGGAAAATCAAACATCATCAAAGCTTCAGTTGAAGGTACAGTGACCAATCAAATACCGGCTTCCTTTTTGCAGGAACATAAAAATGCCGTTTTTGTTTTGGATAAAGAAGCTTCCTCAAAATTGACAAGAATCAGTGCTCCTTGGTTAGTGGAGAAAATCGTATGGACCGACAAATTGATTCGAAAAGCAGTATTGTCTTTGGCTCTACACCTAAAGAAACCAATTTTAATGCTTACCGATGCCGATTATATCGAAAACGGAATGAGCGATTTATTAGCCGATTCAGGGCCTGCCTACGATATCAATATCAAAATATTCAATAAATTACAGAATACAATTACCGGATGGCCTGGAGGAAAACCCTATGCGGATGACTCGAACAGACCCGAAAGAGCGGAACCTACAAGAAAAAGAGTATTGATTTTCAGTCCGCATCCCGATGATGACATTATCAGTATGGGGGGAACTTTCATGAGACTACAACAACAAGGACATGAAGTGCATGTGGCGTACCAAACTTCGGGAAATATTGCTGTGGCCGATGATGAGGCACTTCGTTTTGCTAATTTTGTTCTTGATTACAATGAGAAATTCGGCATAAAAAGTGTTGAAGCAGATGCCATTTACAAAAAGGCCGAAACATTCCTTAAAAACAAAAAATCCAGCGAAATAGACATTCCGGAAGTTCGATACTTAAAGGGATTAATTAGAAAAGGGGAAGCCCGTTCAACGAGCCATTTCGTAGGTTTGCCAGACGAACAGATTCATTTTATGGAGCTTCCTTTCTATGAAACAGGAGCTATCGAGAAAAAACCTTTAGGAGAAGTGGATATTCAATTAACTATGGATCTTATCGAAAAGATAAAACCGCATCAAATATATGCGGCCGGCGATTTGGCGGATCCGCACGGTACACATAAAGTGTGTTTGGATGCCATTTTTGAAGCCGCCAGACGACTCAAACCAAAAGATTTTATGAAAGATTGCTGGGTTTGGTTATATAGAGGCGCTTGGCAGGAATGGGGAATCGATGAGATTGAAATGGCCGTACCAATGAGCCCAGATCAGGTATTGTCCAAAAGACACGGAATATTCAAACACCAATCCCAAAAAGACGGTGTGGTGTTCCAAGGGTCGGATGCTAGGGAATTCTGGCAAAGAGCCGAAGACAGAAATAAAGAAACAGCGATGTTTTATAAAGAACTCGGGCTTGCCACTTATGCGGCTATGGAGGCCTTCGTTAGATGGGAATATTAGTTTTTTTTCTATTCAAATAATAAAAGGGGGCAAACTGCCCCCTTTTATTACATTATTTATCTACCAAAATCATCCTGCAAACGAACAATATCTTCTTCATCTGAAGGGTTTTCTGGATCTGTATGCTCCCAAATCTCGGCTACCACTCCCCAAGATTCTAATCCAATTAAGCGATGACGTTCCCCTTTGTCCATTTGTATAAAAGTGCCTGGTGCAAGCTCTTGAATTTCTCCTTCTTCGTCTGTCATACTAGTCTTCACCCCTACTACACCCGACAATATTTCCCAGATTTCCGCTCTTCGAAAATGATATTGCCATGACAAACGTTTATGAGGAGCCACAACCAAAATCTTTGGACTTAACTTATTGGTGATTTTAATCGTTTCCATCTCCAAATGTGGAAAAAATTTGGCAGCAAAAGCACCAGCCTGACTTTCATCAATAACAAAAAAACCTCCCCATGGTCTGGTCTGGTCTTCTTGAACGACTGTGAAATTTTCTTTTTTTAATGCTGCTGCAATTTGCTCAAAAACAGCACTTTTACCTAAATTATTTGAGATATTTAAATTCATTTTTTTTAGTTTTATTTTTAAAGTAAAATGTTCTATTCGAAATTAAGGTTTGTCAATTCTAATTTCTGTAAATTATAAAATCGTTTGTTTTTAATTTGGCAGTGCCCATTAAAATTTCACCTCCTTTTGGAAGATTTATTTTCTTTTCCGAACCAAAATTAATCACGACTGTAATTTGATCTCCTTCAAAAGATCGCGTAAACAAAATTTGATCGTCTTTATGTTCAAGTCTATCGTATTCACCATATTGCAAGACTTTTTCATTATTCCTCAAGGCAATCAACTTTTTGTAGCGATTAAGAATTGATGTTTCTTTCTTCAATAATTCCTCGACATTGTTTTTTTGATAATCAGAATTAATTTTAATCCATGTTTTCTCGTCCGAAAATCCAGCAAAAGGTTTTCCATTCCATTGCATCGGACTACGGGATTTATCACGATTGTTTTCATTTCCTTCAAGAAGCGCTTCAATGGGATTTTTCCCTTTGGCAAGAGCCAATTCATAATGCGTTTTTCCTTGAATATCAACCATCTCATCCAGATTCTTCGCGATGATATTATGCATTCCAATCTCTTCACCATAGTACACAAAAGGAACTCCTTT
>NZ_DASTTN010000408.1:0-9643 GCF_035760125.1 Flavobacterium sp. | reverse complement strand
CAGCCTTTTTTTGATTAAATAGCCTCAAACATTTTCCCGGGTAAAGGTCTTATTACTCCCTTCAATTCCATATTGAGCAGTAAACCCGAAATTCTATAAATAGGAAAATCACAATGCAGGGCAATAATGTCCATCAGTTCTTTTCCTGTTTTCAAAAGATAATCGTATACTTTTTGTTCGTCATCATCAAGGGTGACAAACAATTGTTTTTGAACCGATTTGGTTTCTTTTTCAATATCCCAATTCAGGTTATAAATCAAATCGGCAGCGTTAGTAAGTACGTTGGCTTTTTGGGTTTTAATTAAATTATTGCAGCCTTGACTGTATTTATCGGTAGTGCGTCCCGGCACTGCAAAAACATCTCGATTGTAATCATTTGCCATATTGGCGGTGATAAGTGAACCTCCTCTATCAGCAGATTCAATGACAATCGTGGCTTCGGTCATTCCGGCCACAATGCGGTTTCGCCGAACAAAATTTTCTTTGTCAGGATTGGAAGTACTCCAGAATTCGGTCATAAAACCGCCGTTCTGTTCCATTTTGGCAACGTATTTTTTATGTGGTTTAGGGTAAATTTGGTTCAGGCCGTGTGCAACAACGCCAATCGTCTGCAAATTATGCTCCATCGCCAGTTGGTGAGCCACGATATCCACACCATAAGCAAAACCACTAACGATTATGGGATCCAAAGGCGCCAAATCTTCAATTAGTTTTCTACAGAATTCGGTTCCGTAAGATGTGATTTGGCGTGTGCCGACAATGCTTATTATTTTTCGGTTTTTCAAGTCGATATTCCCGGAAGAAAACAGTAAAACGGGACCGTCAATACAGTGCTTTAAGCGATCCGGGTATTTGTAGTCTTGAAACCCAAGAACTTCAATATTATTCTTTTGAATGAAATCCAATTCTTGTTTGGCTTTTTCAAAAATGGTTTTATCCTTGAAATTTTTCAACAAAACTGATCCTACCCCATCAATGGCAGCAAGCTGGGAGGATTTAGCATTCAAAACATTTTCGGCAGTTCCAAAATGGGTGAGCAGTTTTTTGGCCATTATATCCCCAACTCCTTCTACACGTAGTAAAGCCAATACGTAAAATATATTTTCTTCTGACATATCTTACAATTATAAGACAAATTTTCGAATCTTAAAAAGGTTTAAAAATTAAAATCCCGCTCATTTGTGAAAAAACTAGAATTCTGATTTTAAAAAAATGAAAGCAAAAAACGATTTTTAAAAAAGATTATTCAAAAAATAAAACAGTAATCTACTGATTGTGTAATACATGCAGATTGTTAATAAAAATTGTGAATAAAATTTTGATAACTATTCCCGTTGTATAACTTTGTTACTATGAAAATAGAACTTTACATCGCGCAACTTTTATACCGTTATCAATGTGTAACCGTTCCAGGTTTTGGAGCTTTCCTGACCGAAATCCAATCGGCTCAATTGCTTGAAAACTCACATTCTTTTTTTCCTCCAAAAAAAGTGATTTCCTTTAATACTCATATCAAAAACAATGATGGATTATTGGCTAATCATATTGCCCAAGCGGAGAAAACATCTTATGATTATGCCGTAAGCGCTATTGAATATGAAGTTTTGAATTGGAAAAAAACGCTACAGGAAAATCGTAGTTTTTCGATAAAAAATATCGGTGTTTTAAGTTTAACAGCCGAAAATAATATCCTTTTCACACCAAACGAGCAAACCAATTATTTGGCACAATCTTTTGGATTGACTTCTTTTGTTTCGCCTGCAGTGAAAAGAGAAGTAGAACTTCCAAAACCTGAAATTGTATTTGAAAAATCAACAGCAGTTACAGCAGTAATTGAAGAAGAAAAACCTATTTTCAATTTCATTCCAGAAACTAGAGAAAGAAGTCCATATCTAAAATATGCAGCTGTTTTTGTAATTGGATTGGCCATTGCAGGTTCTATTGGTTATCCAATGTATCAAAATCAAATAGCTTCTGAAACTGTTTTGGTAGAAACAGCCGTTCAAAAACAAGTGCAACATAAAATTCAAGAAGCAACTTTCTTTATTCAAACGCCAATTCCTGCCGTAACACTTTCTTTGAAATCAGAGAAAGAAGTAGAAGCAAAAATGCCTTACCACATTATGGCTGGTGCTTTTAGAAGCGAAGCCAATGCTCAAAAAAGATACAACCAATTGATTGCAAAAGGTTTTAAAGCTAGAGTTTTGGGAATAAATAAAAATGGGCTTTACCCTGTTTTATACGGAAGCTACGCTACTTTTGCGGAAGCAGAAAAAGAAAAAGACAGTATAACTGAAACAGATAATCCAGAAGCTTGGATCTTAATTCAAACTTTGTAGAAAAGTAAAAATTTAAATACTTAAAATCACGAACAAAACCGAATCAAAAATGGTATTGTTCGTGATTTTTTATTTTCAGACTAATCGATTCCTCTCAGGCAAAAAACAAAGCCAATTTTAACGCTTTTAAACAATCTTCTTCCCGAAAAGAAGTAAGAAGCTGTTTTTTATTGAAAAGTCCCTTAAATCAATCAAAACTTTATTTACTTTCAGCGATAAGCAAAATATACCCATGAGGAACTACGCACGTATTTAGGAGCAGAAACATTTGGCTTATTTGCCAGTATCCTCCCGCTTTCTGCAACAATCCCCCGAAAAAAATCGAGAAAATTTTCACTTTAATCAGGGCTAATGGGAAATATTCTGAGTTTTAGTAATCATTAAAAAAACGAATTCAGTATTCGAATAAAACATAAATAACTGTAATTAAAATAGTTATGTAATTTTTATTAAATTTGATAAGTAAAACCGCATTATCTGTTTACCCTTAGTTTGACACATTACAAATCAAAGGCCGTTTTTCCTTCTTCCATTTAAAACAAAGAATATGATAAAAACAATAAACTCCTTGCTGATTATTTTATTGTTCACCTGCAACCTTACAGCCCAAAACGCAGAACCAGAAAAAAATATGGAAATATTTGGTTTTATACAAATGGATTCCGGCTATGATTTTGGAAGAATAAATCCCGATTGGTATGATACCATGCGACCAACCCAAATTTTAGATAAAGAAGGAAATGAATACCTAACCCAAGGCGCCTATTTTATGAGTGTTAGACAAACCTCCTTTGGAATAAAAAACTACGTAGACACACCATTAGGCCAAATAAAAACACATTTTGAATTTGATTTATTTGGCATGGGAAAAGAAGTTGGAAACACTGCTTTTCGACTTAAACATGCTTATGTAGAATTGGGCAAATTTGGAGTAGGTCAAACGAACAGTTTATTTACCGATTCGGATGTCTATCCAAATATCGTAGAGTTTATGGGGCCCAATGCGATGCCTTTTCTTCGAAACATACAAATCCGCTATACCCCAATTATCAATGTAAACCATTCCTTTGCAGTAGCATTGGAACGCCCAGGAGCAACTGCAGATCAAGGACAATATGGCGCAGGATTTGTTTATGCATCTATTCTTGACAATGTGAAATCAAGATTTTCGGTACCCGATTTAACAACAGAATACCGATATAGCGACTCATGGGGTTATTTAGAATTGTCCGGGATCATTCGAAGCATAAAATGGGAAGACCATAACACTGATCAATATGACCTATCAGGCAGTGCCGTAGGTTGGGGTCTGAGTTTAAGTACCCGAATAAAACTCGGTAATAGTGTAATTTTTCATGGGACGTTCACAACAGGCGCCGGAATACAGAACTACATGAATGATGCAGATGCTGATATTGGAATCAAAAGACAATACGACAACGTAACTGCACCAATTAAGGGGGTTGCCATCCCAATGGTGGGAATAGTTAGCTATTTTGACATTAATTGGAGTCAAGAATTGAGTTCAGCAATCGGATACTCGATCCTGAAGAACAACACTACCGAAGCACAATTATCCACAGCTTATGAAACGGGGCAATATGCAAGTTTCAATATTTTGTATTCTCCGGTAAAAAATTGCATTTTGGGACCTGAACTACAATGGGGGATGCGGCAAAACAATGATTTCGCAGGTGATCCCCAATTTAATCTCCCTTCTGCAAAAGGAAACAGCGGAAACGATGTGAAACTCCAATTCTCGTTTAGATATTCGTTTAATAATGTTTTTTATAAAAGGAATTAATCTAATAGAAAATCAGATTCGTTTTGCGCTGATCATGAACACCTTACCTTTGCAATTGATAACGAAAAACCCTTAAAGATCAAACATCTTTAAAGGTTTAGTTTTTTGTAATTTTTAATGATGTGTAATGTATTTATTTTATTTCTGAGACAATTACAACAAAGGGCTTTTTCCCCACATTAGTTGTTTTGTGTGTTACCGCTGCAGACCATATAGCCTGTCCAGCTTTTAATTCAACTACAGAAGGCTCTTTATCTTTAATTTCCACTTTCATTTTAACATCGGTAGTAGCATAAGCAGTATACTGTGGATGTGAGTGCCAGTCGGCAACAGCACCCGGAGCAAAAGTTACCTCCGAAACGTTAACATGTTCATTGTCAATCAGAATTTTTTTAGTAACTCCTGGCCACGGCGAATTAGTTTCCTGTGCGTTGGCAGTTTGAACGGTCATTAATGTTGTGAGTGTAATCACGGACAGCATCATCAAAATTGCATTTTTCATATTTTCAATTTTTATTTAATTATTGCCTACTCTATTAGGTTTTCGGCTACTCCGAATTTATTGCATTTTGCAATTTTCCTTTTCAACAAAGGAATTTTATTGAACTAATTAAGTACTTAGAAAAATTGTTTTTCCGTTTTGCGTCTTGTTTGGCTGTCCTCGGTGAAAGCGCCGCAAAAATTGGGTAGGTTTACAAATTTTTTAAAAATAATTTATAAAACAGAAGTGGGGAAGTGAGAAATTTTCAACACGCTAATTTACAAAAAAAGTGATAAATAATTTTTTATTCACCTTATTTTTTAATGACTTACAAATATTTAAAGATTTTATTTCCTGTCTATAAAAAAGTGCCAACTCTTAAATAAAGTAGTATAATTTTTATTCAAAAAAGAAAATTCCTTAGATTACGATATAATCAGGAAAACAAAATAAAATATCAAAAACTGACTAATCAGTCAAATTGTTAATTAACTAATCTTCAATCATTTTCCATAACATTTCGAAAGCATCCTGAATAAGCTCCAATTGCTTTTCATTACTAAAATCATAAGAAGTAACATAATAATACAAGCCATTGATTTGCGATGTAAACAAAGAATAAATAAACGAAACTGGCATTTGCTTGATAAGAACAATATCAATGCCGTTTTTAATTAGAACGAAAAGTGGATGATCCTCTTGATTTAAAATTTTTGAATTTGAAATTTTAGAATAAGGGGAATGTATAAATTGTTGCAAATATTGGAAATGAATAGGATTTTCAAGACTCCAAGATACAGTGGCAAAAAACAATGATCGAAATGCTTCTTTGGAAATCGAATGTGATTCCATTCTTTCTACAATAAAATCATCCATTTCATTTACTACAGAATGATATAAAGATAGAATTAACTCCTCTTTTGTACTAAAATAATTAAAGAGTGTTCCATTGGCCACGTTTGCTTCTACAGCAATTTTACTGGTTGCGGTTCCATGAAATCCGTTTTCGACGAACAGTTTAAGAGCAGTTCCAAGAATGAGTTGTTTTTTATCCATTTATTACAGATTGACTAATCAGTCACAAAAATAATAAAATATATTTACAATGGCTTTAAAGAGTTTTTAAAATCTGATGGTAAACTGGATAAAACCATATCTATAGCCTCTTCGGGGGTTTCAACAATACGCGAAAAACCTATTTCTTCAGGAGAGAAGACACCTTGTTCCGCCATGAATCCAACAAAATCACGCAACCCTTTCCAAAACTTTCCCCCCACCAAGATAAGCGGAAACGGACCAATTTTGTGACATTGGATTAAAGTTGCAGCCTCAAATAATTCATCCAAAGTTCCTAAACCTCCAGGCATAACAATGAACGCACAAGAATACTTAACTAACATAACCTTTCTGATGAAGAAATATTTAAACTCAAAACTATCATTCACATAAGGATTAGGCTGTTGTTCTTTGGGTAAAATGATATTCAGGCCATAAGTTGGTCCTCCAGCTTCTTTTGCTCCTCTATTTGCAGCTTCCATAGCACCTGGACCTCCTCCAGTTAAAACTGTAAAGCCAGCTTTTGCAAAAGCACTACCCGTTTCACGTGAAAGTTCATAATACGGTTCACCTGCCTTAAATCTCGCCGATCCGAAAATAGTCACTGCCGGACCAAGCTGACTGAGTTTAGTAAACCCCATTTCAAACTCGGCGGTAATTCTTTCCAAACGCTCCTTTTCCTTTTCGGCGGTTCTTTGTTCACTTAAAAAATTATGCTCTTCAGATTCAATTATTGGCAACTCATAATCCAATTGGGCTTTTTTCCAATGTTTTTGCCAAGCTTCTTCCCATTCTTCGTGACTTAATCTTTTAAGATTCTCCGTTTTTTTTGCACACATATCCTTGAATAATTTAAGTGAAATAATACATACGTTATAAAACAAACACTTGATTTTAAGATATTTAAAATTAAATAAAAATAAGTATCGGTGACTGTTTGAAGAACAATTTTTTCAAATACCTTTTTATTCAAACACTTATTACAAAACAATAACCACAAAGGAAATATCTAATAAAAAACTTGATTCAGTACATGTCAATTCAAATTCAAAAAAAATCTAATTGAATCTCAATGATTTTTGAGTCTTAATCGGAATATCATGCTATTTGACAGATTTATTTTTAATAAAAATACAATTGCCTTAATTTTATCACACCCTAAATTTTTGATGTTTAAAAAACAAATAATTCACTTAAAACGATCAAAAATGGAAAACAACCACATTACAATCAAAGAATCTTTATACCTAATCTATTCTTATGTAAGCATCTCTGCATTTCTATTGATGGGAATAAGCAAAACCACGGAAAACCTAAGAAGAGTCTTAGATTTCAATCCGATTGTGTCACTACTAATTGTTTTAAACATGGGAATATTTATTTCCTTATATTATTACAAAAAAAAGCACAGCACACACGAAAAACAAAACCACTTTTAGCATTCAAAGTCCTTCATTTTTATGATTGATATAAGTAAAAGTGTTTCGAAAATACAAAAAGAGGCTAAATTAAATTTAGCCTCTTTTTTATTGAATACTCAAAACTTGGTTACTGTTCTTTTGGGAATCATTAACTCTTATTGTACGATACCGTTATTTTCCAGTTTCTATAAATTGTAAAGCACGGTCCAAAACTTCGTCTTTCCCTTGCTGAATCCTAAGAGTCGTTGGTTTTACTTCAATGATAAATAGCTTGGATTTGCCACCCGAGCGATAGCGAACAGACGAAGTAAATCATCCCAAATACATAACCAACTTTCGATTAAGCCAATTGCCAAAATCCGTTGTAGTAGCTGTTGTAGGCAGTGCTTTATTTTGATACTTTAGACTTTTTAATGTTCAAAGCTTTCTGTTTTATCCACTGAATTGAAATATCCACTGGTTCCGTAATATTGCCAGAAGTAGTATTGTGCCCTAAAGTTGAAAACAAGGTATATTCGAAAGGTTTACCTTGAACTTTCAATGTATTTAACTGCTCCATACACAACTTTACTGGAATCTGTATATCTTTCTCACCAAAAAGCCAAAGTCCTGGAATTGAAAGAGTATTCAGAGAAGTTTTTGGGTCAGTCGCCACGAATTGATACCTGTCTGGGTCATCTTTAATATGTTCACGAGCATCTGATTCTGTATGATTTTCCCAAAAATTATTGTTTCCATTAGTATAAAACTGAAATCGAAGTTGTTCTAGAGTTGTAATTGTAGGGCAACTAAATAAAACCATAAATTCTACTTGTGGATTTTTACTTGCAGCAATAGGGATTATCCATCCTGCTTGACTGAAGCCAACTAATCCAATTGGTGTTTTTTTATCTTTCAAATAGGTTCGAAATGTATTTACTGCAGCACTTGCATCATGAGATAATAAATTAAGATTAGTAGTGTCAATATTATTCGTGCCAACAGATGGCCCTACATATACACCACCAGATTCTCCAACTCCACGTTTATCATATGTCAATACAGCAATACCTTCTTTGGCAAGACGTTTAGCGAACTCCATTTCTCTTTTTACAGGATCAGACCCATGAACAATTACAACTGCTGCATATGTTTTTTTAGGCGTTAAAATCGAGCCTGCAAGAGTGACGCCTTGACTTTCAAACTTTACATCTTGAATGGTAAAGTCGGTCGATTGAGAAAATACCATTTCTGGTAAAATTATTAATAATAACCAAAGAAGTGAGTTAGAAAAAAAGTTAATATTCATAGTAATTTAATATAAAAAATTGTTTTGAATGGTCATTGTTAGTATTGCCTACAACATACTGGTACTACAGCGGGTTTGGGACTAAATTAAGCCCATTATTAGGATTTGCCACCCGAGCGATAGCGAACAGGCGAAGCAAATCGTACCAAATACAAAACCAACTTTCCATTAAGCCAATTGCCCAAATCCGTTGTAGTAGCTGTTGTGGGGCGTTTTTTTATTTATTATCTAAATATGTTTGACCATCTTTAGTAATGTGTTTTTGACCGTTTATGCTATAATCTATTACTAATTTCACAAATGACTTTGTTATTTTAATATGCCCATTTTCATCAATTTTTCTATTTTGAACAATAATGGTATTAATTAAAACTTTATTATTTAATATTATTTCGCCGTTCTGTATCATTGATTTAAATGAATTGTCTTGCATTTGAAATGAAACAATTTCATTGTTTAAGAAACCTTTCCATAGAAAATTTCCTGATTTTAAAACTGGTGAAATCAAGTCAATTTTCGCTTCTTCGATTTCCATTTCGGGTAAATCGTCTGAAGATAAAACAAAATTATAAAAATCTCCTCTTGATACTAGTCTATCAGAACCAATTTGATTTTCATCAAGAAATCGTTGGCTTGAAAATTTATTTATTCTTTTATAAGTTGATATTTTTTTATAAAAGTTGGATCTTCTCCAAATGATTTTATAATTAAGTGATAGTAATTCTACGACTCTTTTAATTAATTTTTCGTCAATGTTTTCTTCATTGAGTGATTTTAAGTGAAGCTCTTTTAGTTCATTCCTTTTTAACTCATTTTCTAGTTCTAGGTTTTCTATTTGTAGTTGAGTTAGTTTTTTATTTTCAACTGGTTTACGTGATAAAATTATTGCAATAGCGCTAACAATTAATGTTACTTGATTAGGGTTATCTCCAATAAATTTCCAAATATCTATAAATCCACCATCTTTTGGAGGTTCGCTTTGAACAAGTAATTTTAAATCTAAAGTAGTAGCAATTTCATAGAATATATTTAATAATTCTTTTTCACATTCATTTCTTACAATTGCATCAAATCCGTGAGAGTTGTCAGAAAAATAATAATGAACTTGAAATTTATTTGATTTTGAAATATTCATTATTCTATAGATTTAGTTTTTCTAATAAATTAAATTTTATCGTTTGTTCGGTTAAAATGCCCTACAACGTTCTGGTACTACAGCGGGTTTGGGACTAAATTAAGCCCATTCTTCGGATT
>NZ_DASTTN010000407.1:0-4881 GCF_035760125.1 Flavobacterium sp. | reverse complement strand
GTTAAAATAATTCCATTGGCAATTTCATCTAAATTATTTTTGTAATGTGATACAACCAAAGAAGTATCCCAATTAAAGTTACCTGAAGATTTAAGATTATATCCTACGGTAATATCATATCCTTTATTACTCATTGTACCCAAATTAGAGTATGGTGCAGAAACCCCTCCATATTGTGATCCTCCTCCTGTTAAGTATAGAGGCAATGGCACTTGAAATAAAAATCCTTCTGATTTTTTATCATAAAAATCAACGCTAGCAAACAATTTGGATTCCAACATTGTAAAATCAATACCAAAGTTTGTCTGATTCAATGATTCCCATACTAAATTTGGATTTGGGTAATTTGCTGGTAAAAACCCGCTACCTAATCCTGAATTTTGAACATTCAACATCGCAGAATAACTATTGTTTGGAATCTGTTGGTTACCAGTTTCTCCATAGCCTAATCTGAATTTAATATTGTCAACATATTTACGTGTTCCTTCCATAAAAGACTCATTAGAAAGTTTCCAAGAACCTGAAATTGCATTAAAAACACCTTTTTGATTGTCTGTTGTAGGGTCAAATTTAGACGAAACGTCTTGTCTTGTAGAAGCTGTAATACTGTACTTATCATTAAAGTCATAAATTACACGAGCAAAAAGAGACGAAAGAGAAGCGCTTCCTTTATATTGAGTCACAGTATTGTTATCAACATCGGCCAAATTTAAGGTATGAATAGAATTTGTTTTAAAACCTTGTGCAGATGCTATTACTCCTTCCCAATGTGAATCATTCGCTTCTTGACCTAATAAAATTGTAAAATGATGTTTATCGAAAGTCTTATCATAAGTCAATAAGTTTTTAATATTCGTAGAATACCAATTTTGTCTTCTAACATCTAAATCTGCCAATGCATTTTCTTGGCTTCCCCATTTATAAGAAGGTCTAAAATCGTCGTTTTCAGAAAACTCAGTATTTCCGGCAATCTCAATACGATACTTCAATCCTTTAAAAAGATCGGCTTCTGCATAAATATTTCCTAAGAAATTTTTACGAACCAATTTATTTTCTCTAGTCAAAGCTTCTGCAACTGGGTTATAATAAGTTACACTTTGTTCTGATGACGGTGGCCCAGCAAATGATCCATCAGCATTTCTAACTGGTATATCTGGAGCTTGTAATAAAGTATTCGATATTAATCCTGAATAACTTTGATTCACCGTAATATCTTCATTAGTAATCCCCGCCGACATATTTCCTCCTACTCTTAGCCAACTTTTAATTTTAGAGTCCAAATTTAATCTTACAGTATATCTTTTTAATCCAGAATTAATGATAGTCCCTTCGTTATCCAAATAACTTCCCGATAAATAGTAACTAGTACCATCTTTAGCCCCTGAAAAAGATAATTGGTGACTTTGCGAAATGGCAGTTCTATATACTTCATCTTGCCAATTTGTTCCTGCCCCTAATAATTCAGGATGTGAAAATTCCTGACGTGTTTGAAAATCCCATAAATTAGCCAAATTGGTTTTTAGAGTAGCATATTCTTGTAAATTCAAAACATCCAGCTTATTGGTAACATTACTAATTGAAGTGAAATTTTCATACGCAACTCTACCTGTTCCTTTTTTACCAGATTTGGTAGTAATAATAATAACCCCATTAGCACCTCTTGAACCGTAAATTGCAGTTGCAGAAGCATCTTTCAAAATGTCCATAGACTCAATATCACTAGGATTTATCATTGATAATGGGCTAACAGCATTGTTTCCACTTCCACCTGATGAAGAAAATCCATCTCTACCAGCCAAAGGACGTCCACTTGTAGATTTTCCTGTAGCATCACCAGAAACAGGAACTCCGTCAATTACATATAAAGGTTCATTAGTACCTGAAATAGAAGTAGTACCTCGAATCCTAACAGAAGCAGCACTTCCAGGAGCCCCTGAGTTATTGGTTACACTTACCCCTGCAGCCTTACCTTGAAGCATTTGGTCAACACTTACTACTTTTAGGTTCTCAATATCTTTTGCTTTTACAGTAGAAACAGATCCATTAAGGTTACCTCTTTTTTGAGTTCCGTAACCAATCACAACGATTTCTTTCAAGTTTTCAGAAACAGATGTCATGGTAACATTAAGCTTAGAGTTTCCTTTTACCCCTACTTTTTTGTTATCAAAACCAACAAATGTAAAAGTCAATATAGCATTTGCAGGTACATCGATTGAGTATTTCCCATCAAAATCAGAAGAAACTCCTTGAGAAGATCCTTCCGCTTTAATATTAACTCCGGATAATGGCAGATTATTAACATCTGTAACGACACCTTGCACCTTAAGCTGTGCATTCATGATACCACAGGTAAATAGTAAGAACATCAATGGAACCTTTCTGTGGTTTACTTTCCAATGAATCAAGTCGGACAATAATTTTTTCATAATAAAAATTTGTTAGTTAAGTTTAATAATTTCCGAAAGGGTAATTCGGTCATTATTATTGGCATTAATAAATATGATTTATAATTAACAAATTTATAACAGTAGTTAACATCAAATTAATATTATTATATCATTTCATGATAATATATTTTCAAAATGAAAAATTTAATTACACATAACAAAATTATAATCAGAATTTTTTAAATTATTACTATTTATTACCTATAATATATATCATATAGTTAATTTAAAAATAAAAAATGCTCCCAGAAAGACTCTTTCAGGAAGCATTTTAGCAACAAAAACAGAAGTGTATTACAAGATTCTCTTTAATCCTGAAAAATCATCGCGGTATTGACTAGGCGTACATTTTTTAAAAGCTTTAAAACTTCTATTAAAATTGGCTATATTATTAAACCCCGACTTGAAGGCAACCTCCGAAATACTTAGATCTTTCTCCACTAGCCACCTCGCTGCATAGCCAATTCGGATGTCATTAATATAATTGACAAATGTTTTTCCAGTGCGTTTTTTTATAAATCTATTAAAAGAAATCGTCGTCATATTAGCCACACCCGCCACTTCTTCCAATGATAATTTTTCGGCAAAATTCTTTTGAATATAATCATAAATCAATTTCATTTTGTCATACTCTTCAAAAGTGTCATTTTCAACTGTAAAAGTCGACAAAAGCCTTTGATTACGGGAGTTTGCTAGATCATACAAAATTGAGATAATCTCCAAGAAATAATCCATACCATCCAACTTAGATATCTTTATTAACCTTGGAGTGAGCATTTCAGCTACCTGATTTGAAAATAAAATACCATGTACAGAACGATTAAACATCTCCTTTATAGGCGTCATAATTCGTCTGGACAACAAAAATTCATGAAAAAGATCGTTATGAAATTGAATTGTTATTTCGTGAATATCTTTATTTTTACACTTATGCTGCTCCCAGCCGTGATACAAATTAGGACCAACCAACACCAATTCTATATCGTCAATCTCTTCTATATTATCACCTACGACACGTTTCACTCCTTTTCCGTTCAATATAAAATTAATTTCAAATTCAGGATGATAATGTACGGGATAATCAAATTCATCTTTAACTCTATCAAAAACCAAAAAACTATCTTGTGCTGCGAGTGGAACTATTTCTCTATGAAAATTTTTAAAAGCGCTCATAATTCATTTTTTATTTGCAATAATAAGATATAAAATTGACAAAATAATATTAATCCAAAAGATCTTATTACTATATCTTTGAAAAATGGATTTATACTTTTAAAAGCAAAAATATCTTTAAAAAATATAAATCATTTTAAAGCCGTTATTTTTTTAACATTTTGACAAAAAATTAATAAAAAGACAAAATTGCAGCTTTAAAATTTTAATCACTTGATATTCAATCCGAATCGATTTTGATTTTATTTTAAGCTAATAAAAACTCATTACAATAGATATGGCAAAAACAAACTACATATTCTCACTTTTTTTAACTTTTAGCACATTTTGCTCCTCTTATTCACAGAGCAGTGATACTAAATTATCAATATCTGATAAAAAAGCTACCAAAAAAACTATACAGTTGTATCAAAATTTACACAAAACTGTTAATAATGGCATCTTATTTGGTCATCAAGATGATTTGGCATACGGTGTAAACTGGAAATATGAAGAAGGAAGAAGTGATGTAAAAGATGTCGTTGGAGATTATCCAGCAGTTTATGGATGGGATCTGGGAGGTCTTGAAACCAAATCAGATAAAAATATAGACGGCATTCCTTTTGATAAAATGAGACAATACATCATTGACGGATACAATAGAGGAGGTATTATCACTATTAGTTGGCATTCCAACAATCCTTTAACAGATGGAAATGCTTGGGACACTACTCCAAAATCATTGGCTTCGGCTTTACCTGGAGGTGAAAGTCATGAAAAATATAAAGCTTGGCTGGATGAAGCTGCAAAATACATCTTAACTTTAAAGGATAAAAAAGGAAATTTAATTCCTTTGCTATATCGTCCCTTTCATGAACTTACCGGAACTTGGTTTTGGTGGTGCAAAAACAATGGAAGCCCAGAAGAATTTAAAAAACTTTGGAAATTCACTATCGATTATTTTCAAAAGAAAGGAGTTCACAATTTAATCTACGTATACAACACGGCCGATTTCAACTCAAGAGAAGATTTCTTAAAATACTATCCAGGCTCTGAATATGTTGATGTTTTAAGTTTTGACAAATACATTTATAATGATCCTTTGAAAGACAATTCATTTGTGGAAAATTGCCAAAGACAATTTGGGATAATAGACCAAATTGCCAAAGAGCAACATAAAATTATCGCTTTTGCAGAAACGGGTTACGAAGCCATTCCATATGACAAATGGTGGACAGACACATTGATGAAAGCTATGGGATCCTACAAAATATCCTATGTG
>NZ_DASTTN010000406.1:0-4532 GCF_035760125.1 Flavobacterium sp. | reverse complement strand
AATAACATTGACAGTTTGTATCAATCATTGTTGGACAATAAAATAAGCATACACCCGAATGGAGCATTAGAGACAAAAGCTTGGGGACAAAGGGAATTTGCGTTGCTTGACCCAGATAACAATCTACTGACTTTCGGACAGAGTATATAATCACTTTTGAGTGAGTATTACGAAGCTGGATTATTCAATAAAAACAAGTGTATGCGGACTTATTTTCTATAATCTTAATTGGACTGAATAAAGTTTTTAAAAGCATCATAATCGCCATTAAAAACACTATAATCATAAAGTTGTTCGTATAGTTTATAGTTATATGATTGTTGCCAAAACACCCATTTTTTTGATTTCCAAATGGTCGGCAATTTAAATGAACTGTCAGGATTAGCTATCCATAAATTATAATTGTCAAATTCAGTATCACTTAGATAAGCGCCTACTGTACTATAATTTGTGTATATTATTGGTTTCCTTCCTGACCTTTTTTGCACATGAGTCAAAAAAGTTAATAAATTGGCTTGGATACTTGTTTTATCGGTGTGAGAAGAGAGACTCAGTTCCTCAAAATATACAATAGGGGGAAGGTCAGTTTCCGAGAGATCATTAATTACATTTAGATAGTGTGATGCCTGTTTTTCAGGACTATCATCGCAACGGTAAAAATGATAGGCACCACGTACATATCCTTTTGCCTGTATAGCTTTCCAGTTAGTTTTAAAATTTTGATCGATAAGGATCATTCCTTGTGTAGCTTTGCAGATTATAAAAGAAAGTTTGTCAACTTGCTTGTTAAAGAAATTGATTTCATCTTCTTGAAATCTGTCATAACTAGGTCCAATTCCAAGTCCAATTCCAAATACTGTAAAGTCATCTTCTGATGTTGTATCCATTTTTATTCGTTTAGTTAAATTGCTTTACTTACTTTCTTTTAAATTTAATTTATAATTGTCGTGAACATAAACTAGCTCCGTACTTAAATTATTTTTTGACATACACTTTTTCAAACTTTATGAAAAGTTTCCAGACTCAATAATAATTTAAAAAATCATTTCAATGTAAATTTTGTATTTCTTACTTATTAATAATTTTACAGGGTTGAGCAATAAAATATTCCATGTCAAACGGGTTTTGAAACCCCAATTGCTGTAAATAGTGGAAAAGCTTGTATTGTGATTTTTCAAAATCCTTTTCAAAACTGTCATAATCCATTTTTTGATCCCATTCGTCCAAATCTTCAAAAGCTTTTTTCTCAATAACACCGCTGTGCTGTATTGGAAATCCTTTTGCAACCCATAAACCGCAGGAATCATAAAATCGTTCCATCATGCTTTTTATAATCTTCCTGCCAATTCCTTTTCCTCTGTAATTAGAAGCAATTTCTAAATATTCGAGATAGCAGATAGTATAGTTTTCAGGAATAGCATCTGCAAAATAGTCTTCTATTTTATCCCAAAAATCTTTGCCCTCTTCAAATTCAAATAATGTGCGGGACATGTCAAGAATGGATTCTGAAGCATTCATAACATCAAAAAGTGGATACCCATGGTCGATGGCTAAACCAAAAAGGATTTAACTAATTTGCCCTTTTGCTATTACTTCAGAGAACTTTCCATGAATGTCTGCTGCATTGACTTCAAATTCTATTTTATTTACAAAGTCATTTGGATCGTCTCTCAATGGTTCACCTCGTTGAATATCATAAAAGGAATATTTTATTGTAAAAATCTGTTCATTCATTATTGTATTTTCTTAATTCAATTCTCTTTCGCTTAATAATTTTGTATCAAATGGAGTTTGCGTTAGGAAGTCAGGTTTAAAGATAGAAAAAAAGCTTAGTTTTTATTATATAAACTGTATTTTTAAACAAGAAAATTCTTTAAATGAAGTAGTAGCGCAATAAATTGGAATTTCTTTACGGGAAACCGTATTTTATTTTAGGATTGAACATTATAAAAATTTAACTATGAAAAAGGAGTTGTATAGTAAGTTCATGATTAAGAATTATATTCGTATAGCTATAATAGGATTTATTTAATTAATCTATATAGTTATTTTAGGACGGGACACACAAACAAAGAGTGTGTGGATAAAGCATGGATAAAGTATAGATAGTGTATGAATAATATATCCCACGTTTTAGAGGAAGATAAAAAAGCCCTATGGATATCCAGAGAGAGATTAGCTGAAATCTTATTTTTTTGATTCTGCTAAAAATGTGTTTTTTGTCCGCTTGTGAATCCTGTATTAAAACTTGTCAATTTGGGAGTATTAGAATTAAGGAACATCATTATCAAAATTGTCATTTTATGTTAGAGGGATGGAATGGTATGAAGCAGTAGGGTAGTGGTTGTCGAGTTTGAAGGGTTTTACGGGAGAGGGAGGTTTTATGAGTTTGGAAAGAATTATCATAAAAATGATAGTTGAAAGAATGGGAGGAAATGATAAAAGATGCTGATGAGTTTTTTATATAGGATTTGAGATATAGAAAATTGTAAAGAATTGTAAAAATCTGTTATGTGTACCTTTCTGAAATAAAAAACACACATATCAAAAAGAAATGTGTGTTTAAAAATTGAAATATAAGCACTTTGTTTATTAAAACTTAGCTGTAAATCCAAGATAGAAACTTCGACCCACAGCGGGTATAATACCTGGCCCCGGATATTCATCTGTTCTTCGTGTGAAATAAGATTTGTCAGCTAAATTATTGGCTCCTAATTTGATTGCAAAATTATTTAATTTATAGGTAGCACTCCAATCCAACACCGTATATGAGGGAATATGACCCGCTACCGGATCTTCGCTAGTCATGACATTGGAAGCATCTCCAAAAGCATCTCCAACATAATTGTACTGTAAAGTGGTTGACAATTTGTTGGTACTAAAAATTAGACCTACACGATTTATGGTTTCGGCTGCAGCTTCAACTCTATTTCCCTTAAATTCTCCAGTGGTGTATTTGGCATCCACATAGGAAAAGGAATTGAAAATGCTTAAACCAAGATCAGATTGTGAATTAAAATATTTTATAATATTAAACTCGATATAACTTTCGATTCCTTTGTGCACACTATTGGCAATATTTTTTCTGATAGAATAATAGTCTCCAGTAATTGGATCAGTTGCCAATGTTACCCCGATACGGTCGTTGTATGCCATATAAAATCCACCAATATCAAAATTAAGATAATTTCTAATGGTCCCTCTGTATCCTAAATCACTATTAAATCCTTTCGAATCTTTCAGGTTAGGATCTATTTTTGAACTAGTTCCAAAAGGTTCCAACTGGCTATAATCTATAGGACGGTATGCTTGTGAAATATTGGCATAGATACTGGTGTTTTTTCCTGGTTTTAGCTCCAATCCTAGTCCCGCTAATGCAAAAGTTCTATTTCTAACTTCATCTGTAAGCTGTATGTCGCCTTCTACCTCTTTATGTCCTTTGGAGGTACTTCTTAAATATTCAAATCGAAAGCCAGGGGTGATAGTGAAATTTTTGGAGACTTTGAAAATATTTTCTACAAACGGAGCCATATTTGTGGTGGTAAAATCCAAATCATATCCCCAATCGCCCGTAATTGATAAGTCAAAATCACTATTTGTGGTTCCTTCTCCGCCGCCTTGACGTTTAAACCAAGCATAACTTTGACGAATTCCGCCTGCTAAAGTTGATTTTTGATTTCCCAAAGAATAATTTTGGGAATAACGTATTTCGGTTGTGGTATTGTTCATTTTTTCTATACCTACTTCTCTGGGTACATATTCTCCGGTTATTGGGTCTATGTCATCTGTGGCCTCAGCCCCTCCGTCTTCATTTCTCCAAACCAAAGAACGGCTGCTGAATAAATAGGTAGATTTCACGCTCAAAGTGCTGTTTTCTGAAGGTGTGTAATTGGCGTAAGCCGTAACGATGTTCCAAGGGCTTTTTAGCCAGTTTCTGGCTCTTGTAGAGGTTTTTGGGTTTGCATAAAATAAGCTGTCGGTTAATCCGCCGGGCATTTTTATTTTATTTCGAAGCAAAGAATATTCAATGCCGAAATTTAATTTTTCAGAATGATTGTATTGGATTTTTCCAAATCCAGAAACTTGCGATTGCTGACTGTTGGGTCTATAGCCTTCCATATTACGGTATTGTAAAAAACCGTAGTAACTTATTTTTTTATAGTTTCCACCAACAGAATTAAAGGAATTAAACAGTCCATAACTTCCTATTGTTTGTGAGGTAATAAATTCAAAAGGTTTGTTTTTTGGGGCATCTTTAGTAACATAATTGACTAAACCTCCAAACTGTGATCCAAATTGTAACGACGCAGCACCTCGAACCAATTCAATACGATTGACTGCTTCCATTGGAGGAATAAAATAGGATTCATTATATCCATAAATATCAGCGCTAATGTTGTAACCATTTTGTCTGGTATTCATTTCTACACTTTGGGAAGGGTTAAGTCCACGTGTTGCAATTCCGTTGGCAGTAAATCCGCTGCTTTCTGTTTCTACAATATTCAAACCTGGGATTCTTCCTAGTATTTGTC
>NZ_DASTTN010000405.1:0-7280 GCF_035760125.1 Flavobacterium sp. | reverse complement strand
GGTCCCGCTATCCGTTGCAATCTTTTTTGAGCCGAAAAAAGATCGGCTCAAAAAAGGATTTCCACTGCTATCGGGGCTAAAGGGGGGCATTGTGTCTTTTTTGGCATTATCTAAAAAAGAAAAGTAATAATATTTTACTGAGAGGTAAATAGAAATTATTTGCACTAAAGTTCTTGTTTGACTGCGCGAAGGATGGGAGCAAGTTACCGAAGTAACGCGGACAGCCTGACCGCATAAAGGGACGGAGCCGACTCACCGTTTATGATGAGTTGGCTCCGTCCCTTTATGGGGTCGCGCCCAAATAAAGGTTTTAAACGAAAAAAGCACGAAGAAATGAGGGTTTCTCCGTGCTTTTTAGAAAAGTATTTAAAGTTAAAACTGCGCTACTTCGGTAGAATCTTTCATTGCTGTTGTGGAAGATTTACCTGTGGTAACGGTGTTTTGTACGGCATCAAAATAGGATGTGCCAACAAACCCTTGGTGTTTTACAGCTTTGAAACCGTGTTGTTGTAAAGCGAATTCTCTTTCCTGCAACTCAGAATAGCCGGCCATTCCTCTTTCTTTGTAGGCTTTGGATAATTCGAACATACTGGTGTTCAAGGCGTGGAATCCAGCCAAAGTGATGAATTGGAATTTGTAGCCCATTGCAGCCAAGTCTTCCCTGAAAGTTTCCATTTCGGCAACGGATAATTTGGCCGCCCAGTTGAATGAAGGTGAACAATTATAGGCCAACATTTTTCCAGGAAACTTTTTGTGAATGGCTTCAGCAAATTGTTTGGCATAAGCCAAGTCAGGATTACTGGTTTCCATCCAAATCAAATCGGCATAAGGTGCATAACTCAATCCGCGGTCAATTCCTTGCTCCACACCGCAGTTTACATAGAAGAATCCTTCGGCTGTTTTTTCTCCTGTGATGAACTTGGCATCTCTTGGATCGATATCGCTGGTCAATAAATTGGCAGCATCGGCATCAGTTCGTGCCACGATAAGTGTTGGTGTCCCCATTACGTCGGCGGCCAACCTTGCAGCAATTAATTTATTGATGGCTTCTTGTGTTGGTACCAAAACTTTCCCTCCAAGATGCCCACATTTTTTGGCGGAACTCAATTGGTCTTCAAAGTGAACTCCAGAAGCTCCGGATTCAATCATCGATTTCATCAATTCGAATGCATTTAAATTTCCTCCAAAACCAGCTTCGGCATCGGCAACTATTGGAACTAAATAATCTTTTTTGTCTGTAGTTCCGTTAACCACTTGTATTTGATCGGCACGTAAAAGTGCGTTGTTGATTCTTTTTACAACCAAAGGAACGCTGTTGGCAGGATACAAGGATTGGTCAGGATACATTTCGCCTGCCACATTTGCATCGGCGGCCACTTGCCAGCCGCTAAGATAAATGGCTTCCAGTCCAGCTTCCACTTCTTGAATGGCTTGGTTTCCTGTAAGTGCGCCCAATCCTGCCACAAAATCTTGGGAATTGAGTTTGTTCCATAATTTGGTTGCCCCCATTCTGGCAATGCTGTGCTCAATTTGATAAGATCCTTGAAGATTTACAACTTCTTCGGCGGTGTACGGTCGTTCGATTCCTTTCCATCTAGGGTTTGTAATCCAGTCGGTAACTAATTCTTGAATTCTTGTCTCGGTTGTTTTCATGGTTGTTGTTTAATAGCGTTTGTTGGTTATTTTTTTTTTTGAATTGCAATTGCCTTTTTATAGATGTTTATATCCGATTAAGGTTAGAAATTCTATGAAATTTTCATTGACTACTAAAGTATCGAGCAGTTGTTCTGCCAAATGATAATTTTGTTTCTCGTGGTTTTCATCACCTACAATCTTTTTAATTTTTTCAAATTCTTCCATTGCCAAACGGTGATAATAGTCTTCGGTAAGCGTTTTGTTATTGTCCAAAACCACTTCGTTTTGAAGCCATTGCCACAATTGGGATCTTGAGATTTCAGCCGTAGCGGCATCTTCCATCAAATGGTGTAAAGCGGCAGCGCCTTGACCGTTGAGCCATGAGGCAATATATAGAACAGAAATGCTGATGTTTTTGCGAACACCTTCTTCAGTAATGGTACCTTTAGGAACTGCCAGTAAATCTTCTTCAACTACATTTACATCTTCTCTTTTTACATGAATCTGATTTTGAGTGGGCATGTATTTGTCAAAAACAGATTGTGCTAAGGGAACCAAATCAGGATGGGCGACCCAAGTTCCGTCATGTCCGTTTTGTACTTCTCTTCGCTTGTCGGTTACAACTTTGTCAAAAGCAATGTTATTGGCTTCTTCATCATTCTTGATTGGAATTTGTGCTGCCATTCCGCCAATTGCATGTATGTTTCGCTTGTGGCATCTTTGAATAACCAATTGTGAATAAGCACTCATAAAAGGCGAAGTCATAGTTACCTGATCACGATTTGGAACGATAAAGGTTTTATTTTTTCTTAATTTTTTGATGAATGAAAAAATGTAATCCCATCGACCACAATTCAATCCTACGATATGGTCTCTTAATTCGAAGATGATTTCGTCCAGTTGAAAACTTGCGGTTATTGTCTCTATCAAGACTGTTGCTTTGAAAGTCCCGTTTTGTTCTCCAAGATATTCTTGTGCAAATTCGAAAACCTCGTTCCACCATCTTGCTTCGAGATAATGTTCCAATTTTGGCAAATAGAAATATGGGGCAGTTCCGTTTTTAGATAATTGTTCGTGGTTGTGAAAAGCATATAATCCAAAATCAACTAGAGAACCGGAAGTTTCTTGTCCTTCGATAAGTATGTTTTTTTCATTCAAATGCAGTCCACGAGGTCTTACAATTAAAACGGCTGTCTTTTCTTTTAGAGCGTATTTTTTATTTTTTATCGGATCTTCTAGTGTTATGGTTCTGTTTACGGCATCGATCAGGTTTTGTTGCCCTTCCATTAAATTGCTCCAAGTAGGGGAAGTGCTATCTTCAAAATCGGCCATAAATGTTTTGGCTCCAGAATTGAGTGCGTTGATGACCATTTTTCTATCCACAGGTCCAGTGATTTCTACTCTTCTGTCCAGTAAATCTCTTGGAGTAGTTGCGGCTACCCAATTGCTTTCTCTGATCATTCTTGTTTCGGGTTGGAAACAAGGTAAAGCTCCAGCATCAAACAAGACCTGTTGTTTTTTACGGTCTTCTAATAACGAAAGTCTTTTGCTATTAAATTTTTGATGCAATTCTGTTAAGAATTCAATGGCGCTATCCGTCAATATTTCAGGATACTGTTGTGTGATTCCATTTGTTATTTGGAACTTTTTCTCGATGGTTTCTGTGTGGTTTTTCATAACTAGTTCATTTTGATACTGCAATACTACAAAAAGTTTTTTACAAAACAAGCGAACGTTCGCCAAAAATGAAAAATATTTTTTTTGAGGTTTTTCTTTTTTTAGTTTATCTTTGATTTTATGAATATGGAAAAAGATTATATCAAGTTGATTTTTGGGCTTAAACTCAAGCAGGCTCGAACAAATAAAGATTTGTCATTATTTGGCTTGGCCAAAATTACGGAGCTGTCTAAATCGTATTTGAACGAGATAGAAAAGGGAAAAAAATATCCTAAAACGGAAAAAATTATCCTTTTGGCAGAGAAATTGGATGTCACCTACGATCATATGGTGTCTTTAAAACTCGATAATAATCTGGCACCGATTGGAGAAATATTAAAATCTGGAATTTTGAAGGAGATTCCGTTGGATCTTTTTGGAATTCAAGAGGCAGATTTAATTGATATTATTGCCAATGCTCCTGCCAAAGTCAATGCCTTTATCAGTACCATTATTGAAATAGCTCAGCATTATAATTTAACCCGAGAAAGTTTTTTCTTGGCTTCATTGCGTTCCTATCAAGAAGCGCATAATAATTACTTTGAAGAGCTTGAGGATAAAGTACTGTTGTTTTGCAAAGCATTTCATATTGATGGTGAAACCACAATTTCGATTGATGAATTGTCTGCGATACTAATTGAAGAATATGGTTATACTATAAAAGAAATTATTTTTTCTGAGCAGGAAGAATTGGGTGATTTGAGATCTATTTTTGTACCAAAAAGCAAAACATTGTTGCTTTCAGTTGGTATAGATGATTCTCAAAAAGCATTTATTTTGGCTAAAGAAATCGCCTATAATTTTCTTGAAATCAAAGAAAGACTATATACTTTCAGCTGGATCAAGTTTGATAATTTTGATCAGGTTCTGAATAATTTTTATGCTTCTTATTTTGCTGGAGCATTGCTTATTCCTAGAGAACGATTGATAAATGAGTTGAATTTGTTTTTGTCAAAAACAGATCCAAAACCGCAAGAGATGATTCAGTTGATGAATAAATTCACGGTTTCACCGGAATCATTTTATCAGCGATTGACTAATATTTTGCCGAAGGATTTTCAGATAAAAAACCTCTTTTTCCTTCGTTTGTCACATGAAATTGGTACAGACACCTATCAAATAAAAAAGGAATTACACATTACCAATCAACAAGAGCCTCATGCGAACGAAATGAATGAGCATTATTGCAGAAGGTGGGTGTCAATAAAAACTATTGTGCAGTCTTTGAAACAAAAGAAAGAACACTTTTTTGATGCACAGATTTCACGTTATGAAAACAGTAATAATGAGTATCTCGTTTTTTCATCGGCTACTCCAGATCCTTTCAAGAAAAATTGTTTGAGAAGTATTTCGGTTGGAATTTTGATAACGCCTTCCATTAAGAAAAAATTTAAATTTATTGAAGGGAATTCGGTGCAAAGGCAATTAGTTGGTGTGACTTGTGAAACTTGCTCGGTGCAAAATTGTTTAGAGAGAGCCTCGCCGCCAATTCATTTGGAACAAAAAGTCAGAAATGAAAAGACCGATGCGACTGTTCAAGAATATATAGCTAAGTTTAGTTAAAGCAAAAGAGCCACGAATGGATTTGTATCTTTCGTGGCTCTTTTTGTATTGTCAATGCTAAAGTTAATCAATCCATTTGTAATAACGGGCTCCGATTAAATTAGGGATTTCTGTTTCTATTCGGTCTAGAATCCATTCGTTTTTAGGTTTCAGGATACTTTGTTTCTGTTCTTTTTTGTGTAATTTTTCATAAGTTTCAAAATCAATTTCAAAACTTTTTTCCAATGTTTCAAAAAGGGCAACATTGGCTAGTGCCGATTTCCATTCGGGTTGAATGGTTCCTTCAAAAACCTTAGATTTTGAACCGCTTCCGTAGGCTAGAAAACCGAATTTTTCAGATGTAATTTCTTTTTTGTTATCGTAAAAATGAGCTAGGGTAGAAAGTAATCCCATAAAAATGGAGCCCGTATATAGGTTTCCGATTAAAGAAGATGCTAATTCTGCAGGCTGTAATTTTTCAGAAACAAATGTTTTGTAATCTTCTGACTTGCTGATTTCTTTTAATTTATTCTGATATTCCGAAGCCGTTTCTTCTCCGGAAAGAATTGGAGTAGAGGCGTCCAAAGCGTAAATCTCGGATAACATTCTACGACCTTGAAATGCATAAGGCAAATGCATGACTATGCTTGTCCAGTTGTTGTAAACCGTTTCTGAAGTGTTTTTTATTTTTTTGAATGAAAAATAAGCCGCTTTGGTTCGATCCATATAGCATTGGTTCGAATATTGACCGTCAAAAACGGGTTGATCTTTGTGGATTTCAATTTCGCTTTCAAGATTATCAAACCAAGATTCATTGTTTGAATTTCCTGTGATTTCCTGTTTTGAAATGGTTCTATAAGGTTTGAAGAAGTCAAAAACTCCTTTTGTACTTACTCCCCAATGATTCTCAAAAGTTATAATTCTTGGATTTGAAGTAATCAACATGGCAACTGCACCAGCTCCTTGAGTATATTCACCACTCGAATTTAGGTCGTATTTGGCGAAATCGGTTGTGACAACAATTGCTTTTTTGTTTGGATTGAGTTGAACAAAATCAAGACAGTTTTGTAATGCATCCACACCACCAATACAGGCAAAAGTAAAATCTACAACATCACATTCAGATAAAGAGTTTTCTCCGAATTTTTGCTCCATTAGAGAAATCAAAAAAGAACTTATTGGTTTTGAACTGTCGATGGCGCTTTCGGTTCCTATATATATTCGTGCAATTTCATCTAATTTGATATTATTGTCTTGAATTAGTTTTGTCAAAGCATTAGCACCAAATACTACTGTATCTTGATGGGTATCCGGCAATGTCATCTTTAATAATCCTAACCCTTTTTCGAGTTTTTCGGGTTCTATATTTCTAGCTAAGGCTAATGTTTTTATGGGTAAATGTAATTTGGCAACATCAAATGCAATAGCGTCAATTCCAGTTTTCATGAATAAAATTTAAAGGTGTAAAGTTAAAATTGCTTCGGGGAAATACAATGTTTTAAAGGCTATAAAATTGCTAATCTTTAATTTTTAGGGAATAACTTGTAAACCTTGTTTTGGGTTATAATATTGTTAGTTTTTTTAACTTTTGTCAATAAAATATAATTGGGTCCGTAATTTTAATGCGTTTTTTGAATTTAGAAGCTGTTTAAGTGCTTTTTTGTAAGTTCATGAAGAATAGTGGTTTAAAACTACGTATTTTTATACGTAGTTTATACGTATTTTTTAAGTACTTTAAAATCATTATAAATAGCACAGCAAAATTGCATATTTGGTTGTTATTCTTTCCTAATTAACCTAAATTTGTTCGACTTTTTAAAAAAATATAATATTTATATCATTATGGCAAAATCTGCAATATTGAAGTCGTCTATAGCTAAAAAAGTAGCTATGGCGCTTTCAGGACTTTTTTTGATTATGTTTCTATCGCTGCACTTCTTTATTAATTTCGTTTCGGTTTTTAGTGCCGATTCATTTAATGCGATGTCACATTTCATGGGTTACAACCCATTAATACAATTTGTTATGCAACCTGTTTTGGTTGCTGGGGTAGTTTTTCACTTCGTTATGGGATTCGTTCTAGAACTGAAAAACAGAAATGCTAGGCCTGTTGCTTATGTTAAGTACGATGGTGCTGCAAATGCTTCATGGGCTTCTAGAAACATGATTATTTCTGGTTTAGTCGTATTGGCTTTTTTAGGTTTACATTTTTATGATTTCTGGGTTCACGAAATGATTTATAAGTATGTAGAAGTAAATTCAATTGATGAAGCAAGATACTATCCTGAATTGGTGGCTAAATTTGAAAGTCCAGTTCGTACAGGATTGTATTGTGTTGCTTTCGTGTTATTGGCATTACACCTTTGGCATGGTTTCACTTCTTCTTT
>NZ_DASTTN010000404.1:0-2540 GCF_035760125.1 Flavobacterium sp. | reverse complement strand
TGGTATAAAAAATCCAATTTTTGAAACTGTTCTATCTGATTATCAGATAGGTTAGGAAAATACTTTAGAATCTCATCCATCTTAAAAATTTTTAACAAAAGTACTGCTTTTCGCTTAGAAATATTTAACTCAATATTGTATGTTGAAAATTTATATTGGTTACCTTTGCAAATATTCAAAAAATTATATGAACAATACCGCACCTACATTTGCAAAACAAGACAATTTAAAGTTTTTCAGAACTCTTAATTCTCGTGTTAACAGCTATTTCAAAGAAAATAATATCGAAAAAACTGGAAACTGGAAGATCCATTTGAAAACTGTAATTCTTTTTACTGTCTTCCTTGTTCCCTATTTTTTGATACTTACCTTAGACATGCCTTTTTGGGCACATCTTCTACTAACCATTGTTATGGGAATTGGAATGGCCGGAATCGGAATGAACGTAATGCACGATGCCAACCACGGATCTTATTCAACCAAAAGTTGGGTTAATAAATTCATGGGAGGAACCATATACGTTTTAGCCGGAAACGTACACAACTGGCAAGTACAACACAACGTTTTACATCACACTTACACGAACATCATAGGTCACGACGAAGACTTGGAAGCAGGAAGAATTATGCGTTTTTCAAAAGAAGCAGAATGGCATAAATTCCATAAATTCCAACAATATTACGCTGTATTTTTATATGGTTTATTGACTTTCAACTGGGCCATCACAACTGACTTTAAACAAATGCGTAATTACCTAAAAAGAAAATTATCTTATGGTGAACCAAAAAGTCCAAAAGTGCTTTGGACAACATTAATCATAACAAAAGTAATTTACATAGCTATTTGGATTGTTTTACCAATTGTTATCGGAATCACTTGGTGGAAAGTTTTGGTTGGATTTTTTATCATGCACTACACTGCTGGATTAATCTTAAGCATTGTATTCCAATTGGCGCACGTAGTTGATGAAGCTGCTAATCCACAACCAAACGAATCAGGCGAGATGGAAAACACTTGGGCTATTCACCAATTGTTCACCACAGTAAATTTTGCACCAAAAAACAAAATTGTAAACTGGTACACTGGAGGATTAAACCACCAAATTGAGCACCATATTTTTCCACACATTAGCCATGTTCACTACGGTAAAATTGCAAAAATAGTTAAAGAAACAGCAAAAGAGTGCCAATTACCATATTACGAATACAAGACAATGACAGCCGCTGTTGTTGCACATTTCAAACATTTAAGAACATTGGGACTAGAGCCCGCACTATAATAATTATCTAAAAAAGAATAAACCAAAAAATTACAATTTAATGAGCAATCCACTTTCAGACAGAATTAACAATTTAGCTACATCACAAACATTAGCGATGGCTGCATTGGCTAGAGAATTAAAAGCACAAGGAAAAGACATTATCAGTTTAAGTTTAGGTGAGCCTGACTTCAATACACCAGATTTCATCAAAGAAGCTGCAAAACGTGCTATCGACGAAAACTACAGCACATATTCTCCAGTAGAAGGTTACGCAGAATTGAAAGAAGCAATTTGTAGAAAATTCAAAAGAGACAATAATTTAGATTACAAACCATCACAAATTGTGGTTTCAACAGGAGCCAAACAATCTTTATATAACATTGCACAAGTAATGCTTAACGACGGTGACGAGGTAATTTTACCAGCACCATATTGGGTAAGTTATTTCGAAATTGTAAAATTATCAGGAGGAGTTCCTGTAGAAGTTCCAACTTCTGTAGAAACAGATTTCAAAATCACTCCAGAACAACTAGAAGCAGCAATCACACCGAAAACAAAAATGATGTGGTTCAGTTCTCCTTGTAACCCAAGTGGATCAGTTTACAACAGAGAAGAATTGACTGCTCTTGCAAAAGTTTTAGAAAAATACCCACACGTATATGTAGTTGCCGACGAAATTTATGAGCATATCAATTTCTCAGGAACTTTCTGCAGCATCGCTTCTATTCCGGGAATGTTAGAAAAAACCATAACTGTAAATGGAGTTGCCAAAGCATTTGCTATGACAGGCTGGAGAATTGGATACATTGGAGCACCAGAATTCATTGCTAAAGCTTGTATCAAAATTCAAGGACAAGTAACCAGTGGTGCCAACAGTATTGCACAACGTGCAACTATTACTGCTGTAGATGCTGACCCATCTGTTTTGAAACACATGGTTGACGCTTTCCAAAGCCGTAGAGATTTAGTGGTTGGATTATTGAAAGAGATTCCAGGTGTAAAAATCAACGTTCCAGAAGGAGCATTCTATGTATTCCCAGACGTTTCTTCTTTCTTCGGAAAAACATTAAAAGGAACATTAATCAAAGATGCGAATGATTTCTCAATGTATCTTTTGGCCGAAGCTTGTGTAGCGACTGTAACAGGTGACGCTTTTGGAAACCCAAATTGCATCCGTTTCTCTTACGCAACCAGCGAAGAATTATTAAAAGAAGCTTTACGCAGAATCAAAGAAGCGGTTTCGCTTACTGAAGTTCTGGCATAAATAGAATTTATTTCA
>NZ_DASTTN010000403.1:0-19164 GCF_035760125.1 Flavobacterium sp. | reverse complement strand
ATTAATAGTTGCCTTTTCATTATTTAAAATAATTAAGTAAATAGATATTGGTATTTTTTGATAGCTGCCGTTTAAAATTATTTGGTGTCCTTTTATGCCATTTATTTCAATTGTCTTCTTTTTAAATTGATGAATTTCGTAATGTGAATTTTTATAATATTCAATCATGCTTTGAAGATTCCCTTTTCTTGCTTCGGGGGTTTTTATTGGAGACAATATAATTATTCGTATTAGATCTTGATAAGTTGTTTCTAAAGAGCCCTCTCCATTTGGAGTGTAGATAAAATCATTTGGCGACAGGTTAGAATGAAACTTAAAATCTGAGTTTGAACAGTCAATACTAAATAGGTCAGATGGACAATAGTTTGGACTTTGACGGTTATCTATGTGTGATGTCAGTAATATAGAAAGGACTTCTTTTTGAGCGTTTATTTTGTCTCTGGGAAATTTGCCTATTACTGTTTCGGTAAAGGTGTCATTTCCTAATATTAATGAGATTTCATCAAATTTGCCCTCTATTTCAGTATTATAGTAAGTTAAGTATGCTTCATAATTTCCAAGTTTCAATTCTTTCTCAAAAATATAAAACCCTTTTTGTTTGGATTTTTTTACCCAATCTTTTGTAAGTGTCTTGCTGTCTGAAAAACTATTGTTGTTTTTGGGATATGAACGTATATGTATTTCATTTTCTTTTACAAATTCACCATAAGCATATTTGTAACTTTCAGGGATTGCTAAGGATAAATTTGAATTTGGAAAATGTATATATCTAATAGCTTTGTTTATTTCAACTTTTTCAGGAACATAAAAATCTGTTATTTTAGTCTGTGCATAACTATTATAAAACATTAGTATTAGTATTAACTTTATTGCTTTCATGTTGGAATTATTTCTAGATTTTGAATTTAAGGATAATAATTGAGAATAGGAAAGGACGTAAAATTGTTTTTTTTGTATTATATATCCATTAATAAATGAAATGAGTGTTTTAAGTTTTGATAAGTACAAAAAAAGCGACACTGTTGATGTCGCCTATTTTGAACCTTATTATTTGAAAGACTTTTTAATAGCCACTCCTAAAAAATAGCTATCCTTTTTGTATTACTGTGTTGAATTGTTGTTGAGGATTATTGTTATTCGACAACTCGGTAACATACGGTTGAAAAGCAATTCCTTCTGCATCAAAGGCTAATTTGCAGTTTTCCAAAGTAGCTGCTACCACGGCACCATAATCTTCGGTTTTTGCCCAAGGCCTTACTGCCAATTGAATGGCATTGTCCGTTAAATTCTTAACCGAAACTTCTAAAGCAGGGGATGTTAGTATTCTAGAATCTTCTGCCAATGCTTTAATTATGATGTCTTTTGCTTTTTTAAGATCTGTTCCATAAGATATAGCAATGGTTAAATCTGCTCTTCTGGATCCTTGCATTGAATAATTGATAATTGTACCATTGGATAAAGCACCATTTGGAACAAAAATCGTTTGATTATTTGAGGTAATTAATTTGGTTACAAAGATTTGTATTTCCTGAACCGTTGCAAGAACTCCTTGTGCCTCTATAGTATCTCCCACTTTAAAAGGTTTGAAAAGAATAATCAGCATTCCTCCAGCAAAATTAGATAATGAACCCTGCAGAGATAAACCAACGGCAAGTCCCATTGCTCCCAGAATAGCGACAAATGAAGAGGTTCCTATTCCTAGTTTGTCGATGAAAGTCACAAATAATAATACTCGCAAAACCCAAAGTAAAATGTCTGCCAGAAACTTGGTAAGTGTAGGGTCCAATTCTCTTTTGACCATTATTTTTCGAATAAGTCTATTGATTATTCGAATAGCGTATAGTCCGATAAATAAAATGATAAGAGCAGAAACCACTTTTGGGGAATATTCAATAAGTGTTTCTATAAAAGTATTGGCATAGCTAGCAATGTAATTTGGATCTAAAGTCATATTTTAATTCATAAAAAACCTTCTCGATCGAGAAGGTTATAAGTTGAATCGCAAAAATACGGATTTAATATTTTTATAAAAAACTATTCCGATTCTTCTTCAGTTTTATTTGAACTTTCAATTTCTTTTGAGTCTGAAGTATTAGTTTTTTCCTTTAGGTCGTTTATGGCTTCAGTACCTTTTGCTTTGGCTTCTACCATTATTGACTCCGCTTTTTCGATCAATGGTTTTGCAGCTTCTTTTGCTTTAGCTACTGCATCTTCCAAAATTGCTTCGGCTTTTTCAACATGCGGCGTTGCGGTTTCTTTTGCTTTGGCTACAGTTTCTTCGACAAAAGTTTCTGCTTTTTCTATTATGGGAGCTGCAGTTTCTTTTACTTTGGATACAGTCTCTTCTACAATTGCTTCAGCTTTTTCCATGTAGGGTGTAGCAGTTTCTTTGGCTTTGGTTACTGTGTCTTCTAGAAAAATTTCTGCTTTTTCTACATATGGTTGAGCCGCTATTTTGGTTTCTTCAATAGCAGATTCTGCTTGATCTACAATTTCGTTTGCAGTTTCTTTGGCTGAGCCAAATAAATTCTTGAAAAATGATGATACTCCCATGGTTTTTATTTTTAGTTAAGAAATCAAAAGTAACCATTTTTTTATGATTTTTAAATTAAATGAAATGTAAAATATTGAAAAACAATATATTTTAAAATTATGAATTTGATTGGAACCAAAAAATATTGATTATTTTGAAAACAGGTTTGTAGCTAAAATTTATTTTTCAGGCATAAAAAAAAGCGCTTCCTTTTTGGGAGCGCTTTTAGATAAATATTTTTATTGTGTTTAAAATTAAACAGCTTCTACCTTGATTCCTTCGTCATTTAGCATGCTTTTTAGCATGTTTTCGATGCCACTTTTTAAGGTAAAAGTAGAAGATGGGCATCCATTACAAGCTCCTTGCATAATTACTTTGACAGTTTTGGATGATCCATCATATGAATCAAAAAGAATATTACCACCGTCTGCAGCTACAGCAGGTTTTACATATTCTTCCAAGATATTAATGATTTTTTGTGAAGTTTCGTCAAGAGAATCAAATGATTCATCTTTGGCTTTTTCGTCTTTAATAATGGTTTGAATTAAAGTCTCGTCAAGAACAGTTCCTCCGTTTTCAATAAATTGTTTAATGAATGTTCTTAATTCCATCGTGATGTCTTGCCATTCATTGATGTCATATTTAGTAACCGAAATGTAATTTTCATCGATAAAAATTTCTTTTACATATGGGAATTTAAATAATTCTGTTGCCAATGGGGAAGGTGCGCTCTGGTCAATGTTTTTGAATTCGACAGCATTTTTTGTTATCATTTTATTGACAACAAATTTTAGCGCTGATGGATTTGGAGTTGATTCCCCATAAACAGTAATAGGCTGTTTTTTGGTTTTGTTTTCATCAACAGTGATTATAACTCCTCCTTTGTCTACGTAAGCTTCAATTTGCTCTGCTACTGCTTCTTTTACATCGTCCCATTCTACAATGCTAAATCTTTCGACAGCAATAAAATTTCCTGATATATAAACCGTTTTTACAAATGGTAAATAAAAAAGTTGTTGCGCAAGCGGAGACGATTTGGCTTCATCTATATTTTTGAATTCAAAGCTTTCATTTTGAGTGATAAAATCTTGAAATTCAAATTTTATTATCGTTGGATTTTGAGTTTCCTTTATAGTAACTTTTGTCATGATTTTTGTGATTTTTTACAAATTTAGTAAAGTTATTTTCTACGTTTAACTATATTTGATTTTTTAATGAATAAATTAACAAAAGTTTTTTTTTCGTGATTAATTTTATAAAATAGCCCCCCCAATGTATAATAAAATCAAGTTTGTAGTAGTTCTTTTTCTTATTAGTTTTAATAGTTTTTCACAGGAAGGAATACCTGTGTATTCCGATTATTTGTCGGATAATTATTATTTGATCTTCCCCTCTATGGCGGGAGCTTCCAATTGTCATAAAGTAAGGCTTACAGCAAGAAAACAATGGTTTGATCAAACAGATGCACCAGCACTTCAAACCTTAAGTTACAATGGTAGAGTAGGTGAAAAGTCTGGAGTGGGAGCTATTGTTTTTAATGATGTTAATGGTTATCATTCTCAATTTGGTTTCAAAGCTACTTACGCCCATCATATTATGTTTTCCAGAGATGAAGTTGATTTAAATCAATTGTCTTTCGGTGTCAATGTAGGTGTAAACCAAAGTCAATTGGATGAAACAGATTTTATGAATTCTGGAGATTACGATCCAGTTCTTGGAAATGTTGTTCAACATGCTTCTTATTTTAATTTGGATATAGGGGCTTCATACAACGTACTTGATTTTAGTTTTAATGCTGTAGTTAAGAATGTTTTGGAAACCAGACAGACTATTTACACGGAATATGAAAGTGACAACTTACGAAAATTTATTGTCAGCGGTGGTTATGTTTTTGGTAATGCCGACAAAGTTTTATTAGAGCCTTCGCTTTTGTATCAATTTGTAGATAAAACGAAAGAGAGTTCTTTGGATATGAACTTGAAAGCTTATAAAAACTTGGAGATGGGACAATTATGGGGAGGTTTGTCATATCGAAGAAGTTTTGACGGAGCAGAATACAGCAATGGAAGCGGAACGAATAGCCAGAAACTACAATATATTACACCTGTTTTAGGATTTAATTATAAAAACTTTATGTTTGCCTATACTTATACCCATTTGTTGGGAGATATTCAATATGAAAGTGGAGGATTTCATCAGCTTACTTTAGGGATTAACTTTTTGTGTAAACCTGAAAAATACGATTGTAATTGTCCAGCAATTAATTAGTTAAAAAGAAAATGATAATAAAGGCAGTTAACGGAAAATCACCGGCTATTCCAGAAGATTGTTATGTAGCCGAGAACGCTACCATTGTTGGTGAAGTTACTTTTGGTTCACAATGTAGCGTTTGGTTCAATGCTGTAATTCGCGGAGATGTAAATTTTATTACAATTGGTAATAAAGTAAATATTCAAGATGGGGCAATTGTACATTGTACCTATCAAAAACATCCAACCATTATTGGGAACAATGTTTCCATAGGCCATAATGCGATTGTGCATGGGTGTACAATTCATGATAATGTATTGATAGGAATGGGGGCCATTGTTATGGATAATTGCATCATTGGAAGCAATTCTATTATTGGGGCAGGATCAGTAATTACACAAAACACAATAGTGGAATCTGGAACCATTTGGGCGGGTGTACCTGCCAAGAAAGTAAAAGATATTGATCAGTCTAATTTTGCTGGTGAAATAGAGCGTATTTCTAATAATTACGTGATGTATTCAAGTTGGTTTAAAGAGGAATAAAACCATTCAAAAAGCAATGATTTAAAATCAAATGTTTATTTTTTCAAAGAAAGAAGCTTTATAACTTTCGCTGATAGGAATCCTTTTTTCAGCGATTAAAACTTTGTTTTTTTGGATTGATTTAACATGTTTAATATTGATGATGTAGGAACGATGAATTCTTGCAAAGCCTTTGGAAGACAATAGATTTTCCAGCTTTATTAAACTGATTAAGGTTAGCGTATATTTATTGTCGGTGGTGTATATTTTGACGTAGTCTTTTAATCCTTCGATAAATAAAATATCAGCGAAATTAATTTTTACATTTTCATATTCAGCTCGAACAAACATAAAATCATTTTCAATTTCAGGCGTATTTCCAGTTCCGGTCTCTATTGGTAGATTTTTTGGAGCAAAGATTTGTTGGGCTCGTAAAACAGATTTAAGAAAACGATTAAAAGGAATAGGTTTTACCAAATAGTCTACCGCACCAAGATTAAATCCTTCAACCGCATAGTTGGAATAAGCAGTCGTAAAGATAATTAAAGGTTTTTTCTCGATAGCATTGATGAAATCAATTCCAGAAAAATGAGGCATTTCGATGTCCAAAAAAATCAAATCAATCTGGGATTGATTGATTATGGATATGGCATCTATTGCGTTTGTAAATGTGGTAACCAGTTCAAGTGAATCAACTCTTCCAACAAATTCGACCAATAAATCTACTGCTAATGGCTCGTCGTCTATAATGACACATTTCATATATGTAAAAATTATTTGTTAGGGCATATATGTTATCGCCATTTATTCATTGGTGCCTGCTTGTAGCAAACATATTGTTAATGACGATTTCATATTTTCTTAAATTAGGATGTTGGTATAAAAGCTGAATTAGCTTGTAGCTGAATTTGATCCAATTGTAAAATCAAATGTACTATATATTTCGCATCAGTAGCAGATAGATTTAGTTCATGTGCATTTGGATAAAGCAAATTAAGTCTATTTTTAATATTTGACAATCCTATTCCTGAGTTTTCAGGATCTTTTTTGTTGTTCTCTATTTTATTTTCTACCCAAAAAGTCAATATGTTTTCTTCAATTGTTATAACAATTTTGACATAAGCTGTTCCTTTATAATCGGTTCCGTATTTGAACGCATTTTCAATAAATGAAATCAATAACATAGGCTCAATAAACTTATTTTTAGTGTCACCATGAATATTTATGCTAATGTTTTCAATATTATTGAGTCTTAATTTTTGTAATTCAATATAATTTTTAATGTAATCGATTTCCTTTTCAAGTAAAACCGTTTTATTGTCCGTTTCATAAAGCATATATCGCATCATCTCGGACAAAGTGACTATTGCATCGGGTACCAAGTCTGATTTTTTATGGGCCAACGAGTAGATGCTGTTAAGCGAATTGAATAAAAAGTGTGGATTGGTTTGCTTTCTTAAATAATTTAATTCTATAGAAGTTCTCTGGCTCTCGGCAATTAATTTGTTTTGTTGGTCATCATAAAACTCAGATAATGTTTTGATTATTGTACTAATCGCAACGATCAAAATATAAAAGAATGAAGGAACAAGTTTAAAGAAAAAAGGTTGATTTCTTCTGTACATTCTATGCTCTATATTTTTATCTGAGAGAGATATTTTAGGATAATTCAGGCTATTTGGAGGTCTCATTTCTCTGAATTTCGGCATGAAAAATTCGTATCGACAAACCATAAAAATCACTATCAAAACGAATAAAATAGTAAAATAATACCCGTACTTTTTTTGCAGGAGCAAATGGGGAACAAGGTAAATGTAATTAAGATAAAAAAGTATTATTCCAGATATCCATTGTATGTAGAAATCGGTATTGATATGAAAAGGACTTTCATAAAATTGAATAAGGGAGGTACTAATAAAAAAACACCAAATAATACTGTGGATAAGTATTTTGTTTGAGTCGTTATTTTTTATTGATACAATATTCATCTAGTGTCTTATTTTTAATAAAATTAATTCATTTTTTGTAATAGTGGGTGATTTATTGGTGTTCAATTTTTTCATTACCAATTGCCCTACAGCCATTGCTTCTTTTTCTGTTTGGAAACTTTTGTATTCACTAATAACCGGGATGACTGTTTGCTTTATAATGATACGATTATTGTTTGTAATTGCATATCCCCAGCCATGATTTACTTTTATGGACTGTATGTTTAAATTTTTTTCTTTTTGACAAAAAATAAAAATTAAGAGTCCGATTAAAAATACAATTATGAATAAATTGAATATATAAGACAAATTCTTCCGGAGTTTTTTCCGGAAGAATTTACTTTTGTGGTTAGTTGTCGTCGTCATTTTGTTCATCGTTTGGTTTGAATTCCCAGACATCATCAAAGTAAGATGTTCCTGCTTTTCCTAACATAACAAAACCTTTCTGTCCATTGATTGTTATTCCTATCGCATCAGATCTTCCCGAACCTTCAAGTGGTGTTTTTTCTTTCCAAATGTCTGTTTTGGGATTGTATTCCCAAATGGTATTTCCACTTTCACCACAAGTAATATATCCTAAGCTATTAATTGAAAAGCTAGAAGCATTTGCTCTTTTAATTGAGTAAGTATCATGATCACTTTCATCATCATCTAAATCTCTTTTTCTTGTCCAAACATCGGTGCTTGGGTCAAATGCCCAAAAATCAACTTGATTAACACCACTGTTTATACCAGTTCCTAAATAAGCTATGTCGTCAATAACAAAAACGGTTGCATTTCTTCTTTTGTTACCACTAAATCCATTGACTTGAGTCCAAGTATTATCGGTTGGATTGTATTGGTAGAAATCTTTTAAATAATTACCATCATATCCTGTTCCCAGAAAGGCTTTTCCTCCTACTTGAAAACCTACGGCTCCATATCGAGCAGTTCCTGAAAAATCTGCTTTTTGTGCCCAAGTATTTGTGTCTGGATTGTATTCAAAAAAGTCTTTTAATTTATTGGTACCATCATAGCCAAGACCTACGTATCCTTTTCCGTCTAATTCAAATCCTGATCCAGAACTTCTCGCAATACCTATGAAATCTGCTTTTTGTTCCCAATAATCTCCATCTGAATTGTATGCCCATAGATCTTTTAGATATTCGTCACCTGTATAACCGGTAGTTACATACGCATAAGTGCCAATTACGAAACTTGTCGCACTAGATCTTGCTGGTCCATCAAATGCTGATTTTTTTATCCAGTTTCCTAGTTTGTCTTCATCATCGTCATTGCTGCAGCTGATGCAAATTAAGCTAATAAGTAAAGTACTAAGAAATATTCCTTTTTTCAAATGTTTCATAATGTGCATGGTGTTTATTAAAGTTTGTATTTTATGCTAATAGAAAAGATGCCTCCGTTTTTTAAGGTCTGATTCATTTCTTTTGTCCTATTTTCATCAGAAAATTTAAATTCTTTGTTCGATGAATATCCGCCTTTGAGGCTGACGTACCAAGAGGTGTCCATATTCCTTTCAAATTGCAATGTGGTTTCCATTTGAGAGAATCCAACTTTTGTTATGGTATTTAAATCATCTGTTATAATAGGCGAATTTAGATTGTAGCTGCTTCCGCTAAAGTCATTGTTTAGGCTGAATTTATTTCGAATTGAATTGGAATAGGATAGTTCTGAATTTGGGAATCCTAATTTTAAATAAGCTTCATTGTTGAATTGATGATTAAATGAAAATGTTGGAAGTATTTCGGGTTTTCCAAAAACGGTCATTCTTTTTATTCCCACATCAATGCTATTGTTTTTGTTTAACGACTGGCTAAGTTCAATACCTCCTAATATGCTTATATCCGAAATTTCAAAATTACTTTCATAATTAGCTGTTGGTTCTACTGCTATATTCAATTTTGTTTTTTCTGTTATTTGATGAGAAAGTTCAAAAATATTTTCAAAACTATTAAAGTGAGTGTTACTATAATTTGTAACATAATTTTTTAATAGATAGGTTTCAATTTCATCAGTAACCGTTGTGCTGTTGTATTTAAAAGTGTTTTTCAATTTGTTTTTAGTTCCAATATCTTTAAAAAATAGCACTCCAATTCCAGTTTGATTTATTGAACCATTTTCTATCGGTTCCGTTTTTATATTCAAATCAATTGTGAGCCCCTTTTGTGCATAAACACTAAATATTGGAATCAAAATTAAAAGCTTCGTAAAGTTGTTTATTCTCATTATTTAATTATTGGTCCAAAAGTAATCGTGTTGCCAATGAATAAAAAAGAATATATATGCATGGGTTTATTCTATAGACAAACGGGCTATTATTAAAGGTGAATCTGAATTTGAAACTATATAGTAAGTCATAGACACTTTATCACTTTTTATAGATTGAATAACCCGAACAGTATATGTTATTAGGACTGCAGCAACGAGGGCTTATATATTTGCTCAAAAAATTAGGTATGTACAAGTTTTTGATTTTGATGTTTTTCAGTTTATTGATATTCTCTTGTGATTCGGACGTTGATGCTGGGGAATTTGTTGTAGGAGCAGATTATCTTGCATTAAAAAATAAGATGATCTCAATAGATACAGTCACAATTGATGTTTCTACCATAAAGCTAGACTCTTTGGTTACTTCTAGTGAAAGTAGAATATTAGTAGGAAATTATGATGATCCTCTTTTTGGGAAAGTGAGGTCGGATAGCTATTTTCAGATTTCGACATCTTCATTTAATCTTTATAGTGAAAATTCCGATACAGATGCAACGGGATATGTGTTTGATTCTATTGCAATGATTTTGAGATATGATGATTACTATTATGCCGATACTACCAAAGTACAGACATTAAATATTCATAGGGTAATCAATAAGTTCAAGCCCAATGCTAATGATGATAGTTTTTATAATAATTCCACTTTAGATTATAATGGTACAAGTTTAGGTACGATTACATATAAACCAAAGCCCATAGGGAGAGATAGTATTAATGTCAAATTGGATAATGAATTTGGATTGGAACTTTTTAATAAGTTCAAGAATAATGAAATCACGACATCTAGTGAGTTCACAGAATATTTAAAAGGTTTTGTTGTTACATCGTCTTCCAATACTTCAGGTAGTGTAGTAGGTTTCAACCTGTCAAGTGTCCTTCGATTGTACTACTCTAAAGGGAAAGGTGAAGCAGGAGATTTTTATAATAAAGATTTTACCATTTTGGATGCCACCAAGCAGTTTAACTCAATTTCATCGGACAGGACAGGAACTTTAATTAATGATTTACCATTATCAAAAATGAATTTATCCAGTTTGTACACTGGAAATATCGGATTCATTCAATCCGGTACGGGAATAGTTTGTCGGGTCGATTTTCCTAATATAAAGCAACTAAAATACCTCGCAGACAAAGGAGCCATAGTCGATGCAAAGTTAATAATGAAACCCGTCAAGAATTCGTATTCGAAAATGTTTCCATTGCCTGAAAAACTAAGTGTTTATGTTGTTGATAAATTGAATCGAATAAAAGCAACACTTACAAATTCCAGTGGTGAGAGCATAGTCGCAACTCTAAATAATGAGAATGATGAATTTGATGAAAGTGTGAATTATCAACTGTCTCTGGGGTCTTTTTTGCAAAAGGAAATGCTGAAAGAGTCTGATTCAAAGAGTGGTTTGATGTTTACGTTGCCTACTTTATCCAAAATTGTTGATAGAGTTGTATTGGGAGATCAGACCAATAAGGAAAGTGAAATGAAATTACAAATCTATTATATAACGTATTAAATGAAAAAGAGTTTCCTTTTTTTGGCTTTAGTGTTTTTTGTTTCTTTTATAACTTACTCTCAAAGTATTGCTACTTCACCATATTCGCTATATGGATTGGGAAGTTTGTACGAAGCTAATTTTGGATTAATTCCATCTCTTGGTTCAACAGGTATAGCATTACCATCTGATAATTTTATCAATAATAAAAATGCAGCATCTCTTGTTAATATTCCGGAGAATAATTTCTTTTTTGAAGTTGGAGGTAAAGGGATTCAATCTTCTTTTGAAGATAATTTAAAAAAGGAAAATCGAAACAATTTTCAGTTTTCCCATTTTGCTTTTGCCTTTCCGATAAATAATAAATCGGCAGTTAGCGTTGCTATGATGCCTTATTCCAGTTCCTCTTTTAAAATTTCAGAATTAAAAATACCGGTACTAGATAGTAATAATGAGTATTATTATTTGGACGTAATAGGTACAGGCGGATTGAATAATTTAGATTTATCTTATGCTTATAAATTAAGTAATAAATTATCCTTGGGGCTTTCTGCCTCTGTTCTTTTTGGAAATACTACTGATGAAAGAACCTATGAAATCAATAACTCGGTTACTACTATAGACAAAAAAGTGAATTATAGTGGTATTCGGCCTATTTTGGGATCCCAATTCAAAATGAACCCATCATTGACTTTTGGATTAAATGTAAAATCTCCAACACGAGTAAATGCAACCAAAATTCAATCTGTTACTGTTGTAAATGGTACGGGTACTTCTTCTCTGGAGACTGATGAAAAATCCGATACAGATGATTTTTATTTGCCTTTAGAAGTAGGTATAGGTTTCAACAAAGTTTTTAAAAATAAACTAAATATAGCTTTTGATTATGAGAAAAGATTTTGGGATGCTACGAATCAATCCGACATGTATGGCAATTTTTCCAATCAAGAAAAGTTTGCATTGGGATTGTCTTATCAAAAAGCAAAAGCATCCAGAAGTTATTTTGATCGAATAAAATATGCTGCAGGCGTTAATTACGATACAGGCTATTTAGAAGTGGACAATAAAAAAATTGAGGATAAAAATTTCTCGATTGGAGCTTCATTACCTTTGGACCATTTATCTTCAGCTTTGTTTATTTCTTATTCTTATGGGCAAAAAGGGCAAATAACAAATTCATTAGTTCAAGAAAATTATCATAAATTAACTTTGAATCTTAATTTAGACGGTATTTGGTTCGTTAAGAAAAAGTTAGAATAGTTTTAGAAATCTTTCTTTTCAACTTGGTATTTGTTTTCTAAAATTTCGGTTAAAACTTTTGGATCGGTGTTTGTATAGAAAATCGGAGTGTTGGTTTTAGCAGTTGAGAAACCAACCTTGTCTCTAAGTATATTTTGGGTTTGTTTGGCAACAGCTTCTCCAGAATCAATGATATGAATGTGTTCTGGAAGAATTTTTTTTATTTGTGGAATTAAATAGGGATAATGACTACAGCCCAATACGAGATAGTCAATATTAGCTTCAATCATTGGAACTAGATAGGAATTAAGTAATTTGGTCATTTCTGGAGAATTGATTTGACCATCTTCGATTAATTGAACCAATCCATAGCCTATTTGCTCAATGATTTTGATGTCTTGGTATTTCTCCATGGTCTTATTGAAAAGTTCACTGTTTAAAGTTCCTTTTGTTGCTAAGATTCCTATCGTTTGAGTTTTAGAGTGTGTTGCTGCAGGTTTTATGGCAGGTTCTATTCCAATAAAAGGGATAGAATATTTCGCTCTTAGTTCCTGGATAGCATTGGTTGTTGCGGTATTACAGGCCACTACAATTAGTTTGCAACCCATTTCAATCAGTAAATCTGTGTTTTTCATGCTTAAAGCAATGATTTCTGCTTTTGATTTTTGCCCATATGGAGCATTCTTGCTGTCAGCTAGGTAAATCGTTTGTTCATTTGGCAGTAAATCATGAATGGCTTTCCAGATGGAAGTTCCTCCAATTCCAGAGTCAAAAACACCAATCGGTCTATCGTTTGTCATGGCTGCAAATTTAAAAGCTATAGTTTAAATATACTATATTTTTTTTTGTAAAAAAAAACTGCTCATCCAATATTTTGGAGGAGCAGTTTGTAAATCATTTATTTTAGATTAAAAACCTAAGTCTTTTTTCACGTCAGCAGTGATGTTTGTTCCATCAGCAAGTAAAAGTGTAGATCCGTCTAGAACATATTGAAATCCTTTAGCTTTGCCTACTTTTTGGATAGAAGCTCTTACTTTTTCCATAATTGGCTTAACGATTTCTTCTTGTTTTGTTTGTAATTCTTTTTGAGCATTGTCTCTAAAGTCAACAATTCTTTTTTGCATATCTTGAACTTCTTTAGAACGTTCTTGATTTACAGTTTCAGTAACAGTTGCAGATTCAGCTTCATACTTTTTTAATTTTGCTTGGTATTCTTCAACCATCTTTTTGTAGTCAGCATCATAAGTTCCACTCAATTTCTCTAATTGCTTTTGAGCATCAAGCATAGCCGGTAATTTAGACATGATTTCATTTACATCAACGTGAGCTACTTTAGTTTGAGCATTTGAAATTTGAGTTGCACCTAAAAATAGTATCGCAGCAATTAGTAAAGTTTTGAATTGTTTCATTGTTTTAAAATATTTAATAATTAGAATTTGTTTAGTTGTTTTATTTTACTTCATTAGCTTTTTTTAAAGCTTCTTTTTCTTGAATTTCTTTTAATCTTTTTTCTTCGGCTGCTTTTTTGACAGCTTCTCTTTCTTCGAGTATTTTTTTTCTTTTTTCTTCTAAAGCTTTTTTACGTTCTTCATATACGTTGGGTTTGACAGCTTCGGTTGTTGTTTTTGAAGTGTCTGTTATTTCTGTTGTATTTGGAGTGAATGTGTTTGCTTCTTCTGTTTTAGCTGGTTCAACAACTGTGCCATTTTTTTTTGCTTCCTTTTCAGCTAGTAATTGTTTTCTTTTTTCTTCGTACTTTTTACGGGCTTCTTCTTGGGCGGCTTTTTTATCGGCTACTAATTTTTCCCTAGCGGCTTTTTTATCTAGTAATGCTTTTTCTCTTTCAGCTAAAACAGGATTCTCATCTAATTGGTCTTCTTTGTTCTCTTTAGCTTCTTCTTCTTTTTGCTGTTTTTTGGTTAATTGTTCCCTTTTTTCTGTTCGATTTAACATTCGAATCACTTGATCACTAATATCAAATCTTTTTGCTGCAAAAAGAATGGTTAAATGTGAAGATTTGTCAAAAATAAAGTCGTACTTTTTTGCCTCAGCTATATCTTGAACAGCTGTGAAAACTTGATCTTGAATAGGTTTAACTAATCCGGCTTTTTGTATTATTAAATCCCCATTAGGGCCAAATCTTTTTTGTTGATAATCTAATTTTTCAGATTCGAGGAACTTTATTTCCGTTTCTCTTTCTTCTATTAATTCAGCTGTCAATAATGGTTTTTCAGCTTTTAATGCCTCAGTTAGTTTGTTAATTTCTAATTTTTTAGCCTCAATTTCTTGTTTCCATTTCTGTGCTTTTTGTTCTAATTGAGCTTTAGCCTCAATATAGTCTGGTACATTTTGTAATATGTATTCCATATCAATGTAACCTACTTTATTTCCTTTGGTTTGCCCCTTTGTTGTGGTTACAACAATAAGCGATAAAATTATAAATAAAAATTCTTTTCTCATAATTTTTAATTTTAGAAATTTAAACCAAATTTACTTAAAATTGCTGACCTATGATGAAATGTGTTTGCCATCCACTTGGCTGTATAGCTCCAGGAACAGCATCGAATCCATAACCAAAATCAATACCCAATAAACCAAATGCAGGCATAAATACCCTTAAGCCAACACCTGCTGAACGAGCCAAATTAAAAGGTTGATAGTCTGATAATGATTCATACGATTGTCCTGCTTCTGCAAAGGTTAATGCATAAATAGATGCAGATGATTTCAACGTAATTGGATAACGCAATTCTAATGAGAATTTATTGTAAACTGTAGCACCATAAGCATCTCCAGTTGAACTTGCAGGTGTCAAAGCCCCGTTTTCATATCCTCTTAGCTGTATATTCTGTCTTCCGTCAATCGAACTTCCAGCCATACCATCTCCTCCTAAATAATATCTTTCAAAAGGAATAACTCCTCTGTCTTGATTATAAGCTCCTAAGAAACCGAATTGCATTAAAGTACGTAATACCAATTTTTTATATAAAGTAGTAAACCAGTCTCCTGTAAATTGTACTTTGTAATATTCTAACCATCGGTATTTTTCTTGATCCACTTTTGCAGGATCGGCAACTGCGTCTTGATAATTATCTACTTTATTTGGAACACTTCCTCCAGATGATGGTAGTTTGTCTAAATAATCTCCAGCATTTACAACTCTATCATTATTATCTACATAGGAAGTTCCGGAGTAAATATATTTATATTTTTGTTGATCTCCTAATGTTGCATAATCAACACCATTAAAAAGGGAATATGGAAGCGTAAATTCACCGGTTATTCCAAATTCAGCACCATAAGTTGGGAATATAGGATTGAATCCTTTACTATTTCTCGTTAAACCAACAGAATAAGATAAATTCCTCGATGTTCCATTTGCAAATGTAAATAATCCGTAAAGATAATTATGCAAATCGTATTGTTGGTAGCTGATTGATTGTGAAAGCGTGAAGAAATCATCCGGTACAGTTAATCTTTTTGCCATTCCAACAGACAACGAGGTGATGTTGATGTATTTTGATTTGTCTACTCTTTGCAATTGGTAGTTTGAACTGTATTGTTGGCTAAATGCAAATGAGCTACTAAATTGGATTGGTTTTTTTCCTCCAAACCAAGGTTCTGAAAAAGATAAACTATAGGTTTTGTAGTAAGAACTTGCTTGAAGACGTAAAGCCACTTTTTGTCCATCCCCCATCGGAAGTGGATGATATGCATCTTTATTGAATAAGTTTCTTGCCGAAAAGTTGTTGAATGATAGTCCCAAAGTTCCTACGAAACCACCTCCACCATATCCTCCTTGAAGTTCAATTTGGCTAGCGCCTTTTTCAACTACATGGTATTCAATATCTACAGTTCCGGCACCAGAATCAACATTTTTGAATTGTGGGTCAATTTTTTCAGGGTCAAAAAAGCCTAATTGTCCAATTTCTCGAATGGTTCTTACTAATTCCCCTTTGTTGTATTTTTCTCCAGGTTTTGTTCTTAATTCTCGATAGATAACTTCATCGTTAGTTTTGTCATTTCCGACAACCGTAATTTTGTTGAAATATGCAATTGGACCTTCAGTTACTCGGATTTCAAAATCAATTACGTTGTCAGTTGTTTTTGTTTCTACTGCGTTTATGTTTGAAAACAAGTATCCATTATTTTGATATAAATTGGTAATGTCTTCACCATCTGGCTTTGATTTGTCAGCAATTCTTTCCTGAAGGAGTACTCCATTATATACATCTCCAGTGCGGATGCCTAACATACTACGCAGACCTTCGTCAGAGTAAACTGTGTTTCCGATAAATTTAATATTTCCAAAATAATATTTAATTCCTTCCTCTACTTTGATTTTTATATAAAGGGCATTTTTTTCTTTATTATAGGCAACGGAATCTCCTAAAATACGGGCATCACGATATCCGATTTTTTTATAATCATTAACTATCTTTTCTAAATCTTCTTGGTATTTGTCTTCAATGTATTTTGATCTCTTCAAAACGTGAAGGAAATTTTTTTCTTTGGTGTTTTTCATGGAGCCAAGTAGTTTGCTGCTTGGAACATCTTTGTTGCCTTCAAAATCAATTTTGTAAACTTTGACTTTTTCACCTATGTCAACTTTTACAAGCATGTTTACTTGATTCGAAGTTAAAGTGGAATCTTTTGAAGTAGTTATGTAAACTTTAGCATTGAAAAAACCGTCTTTCTTGTATTTTTTTTCAATGTAGTTTTTTGTGGTCGTGATTAAGTTTTCGGTTACAATTTTGCCATTGGTTAGTCCATTGTCTTTAATGAAAGATTCAGTTTTACTTTTGGACACACCGACAAACTTTACTTCGTTGATTTTTGGTAATTCTTTAATGTTCAAGTCAAGGTATATACTATCATTTTCTACTCTATTTACATAAAATGAAATTTCATCAAAAAGACCAAGTTTTCCTAATTTTTTTATTGAACTACTGATTTGTTCTCCCGGAACTGTAATTTCTTGTCCTTTTTCCAAACCAGCAAAAGTAACCACAGTCTGAGGGTTGAAACTAATGTCTCCAACTACTTTTACATCTGCTAATATGTATTTTTTACCTTGGTCAAATGGTACTCTGTCTTGTGCTTTAATTTGAGTAAATGTGCCTAAAATTAAAAAGGTAAGGACTAGTTTTATGCTTTTATGTAACACTAAAAAATTATTTAATTTGTTCACTTGTTTTTCCAAATCGACGTTCTCTTTTTTGATAACTAATGATAGCCTCATGTAAATCTTGTTCTTTAAAGTCTGGCCATAATACATCAGTAAAGTATAATTCTGCATAGGCTATTTGCCATAGCAAAAAATTACTTATTCTATGTTCCCCACTAGTTCTTATTAATAAATCAACATCCGGTAAATTATGCGTGTAAAGATGCTCATTTATAATTGAATCGTCAATACTGTCTATTGAAATTATATTATTTTTAACTTTATCGCTTATTATTTTTACAACATTTACTAATTCTTCTCTAGATCCGTAGCTTAAGGCAAGAGTTAATGTCATTTTCGTATTGTCTTTTGTTTTGTCAAGTACATCAAATAATTGCTTTTGAGCGTTCTTTGGCAATTTTTCTAAATTACCGATGGCGTTCATCTTGATGTTGCCTTCCTGCATTGTTTTTAGCTCTTTCTTTAATGAATTGATTAAAACTCTCATTAAAGTGTCTACTTCAAGCTTGGGCCTATTCCAGTTTTCTGTGGAGAAAGCGTATAGGGTTAAGTATTCTACGCCTAAATCTAAGCACTCTTGGATGATTAATTTTACAGATTTTGAGCCGCTTTCATGTCCAAGCGTTCTGATAAAACCTTTTTGTTTCGCCCAACGACCATTCCCGTCCATGATAATGGCCAAGTGTTTGGGAATATTGTTTGTGTTTATTTTGTCTTTTAACATCTTATTTTAATCTGCGCAGTAACATGGTTTGTCTCCAAAAGTATACGTTAATGTCACTCCCGAGAAAACATACCAATCATTATTATTTATATTACCAAATTTGGGTAAACTACTGTTACTTGGATTACTACCATCAATATTGTCAGTAAAAGTATATCGGGCTCCAACTTCTAAACCTAAAACGAAATCTCTTAAGAAATTTGTTTTTACACCAAGGATCATTGGTATGGCAACACTGCTTTTTGTGTTGTTTTTATGTGTTACCCCTGAAGTTACATATAATTCATCGTAAAGGAAATAACTTAAGCCTGAATATACATAAGGAGTGAATTTTGGTTTTTCCTCATGTAAATTAAAATCAAAAAAATTAAACTCTAATCCAGCTGACAGTTCTTTTACGTTGTTTTTAAAGCGATATCCTCTATTGTGTCTTCCAGATTCTTTAGAATCATGGTCATTCCCTGAGATTTGCGACTGTGTATAGGAAAATCTATAAGCATGTCTTGAACTTTTATTCCATTTGTATAAAATACCAAATGCAGGCTCATTGGGAGCAATGTAAGTTGTTGAGCCTACATCTCCTATGTAATTGCTGCCACCAAGAAAAACTCCTATTTCATTAATTTGGGAATGAATAGAAGAAAACGTAAAAAAGCATAAAAATGAAATAAAAATTTTACTCATAAATTATAAAATTGCGTGCAAATATAATAATTATCAATAGGATTCAATACGTAACTTAGGAATACTGTCTTTTTTTAGACCAGCTCCCTTTTTTTATATACAAAGGATGTGATATTAACGATTAAAAAGGGATAATTCGTATATGAAGTTTTAATTCCTTCTGTCCTCACCCCAAAGTAATTTTGTTCTTAGGGTTTTCAAAAAAGTTTCTTCCGGTATCTCCACCATATTTATTTCGAAATTTGTCTTTTTTATGGTCAAAATCGAATCATTTGC
>NZ_DASTTN010000402.1:0-6441 GCF_035760125.1 Flavobacterium sp. | reverse complement strand
ATAATTACTTTTTATTTCATTATTGATAGCATAAGATATAATATCGGATTGAACAACTTGAAGTTTACTTTCAATTTTTTCGAAATAATCTAAATTTTCATTTCTATAAAATTGAAGCCCGCTTTCTATTGTGTTTGTTTTTGATTTATAAAGTTTATCGCATATAATTTTATCGGTATCATATATCCAATAACTTGCTCTATTTACTTCCAATTCTACAGATGTAATTTTTAGGATATTAATAATTGTTTGGTTAAAATCATCACCATTAGAGTGGTTAATGACTGCTAAATCTTTAAGTGTTTTACTATATTTTTCTATTTTCCCCTGTCTTTTTGAATTTTCATATTCGATGTCTTTCAACAAAGTAATATCTCTTGCAATTCCTGAATAGCCATCTATTTCTCCGAAACTATTTCTTCTGATAAAAACATTTTGAGAAATCCATAATTCACTTCCATCCTTTTTGATAATAGGAAATTCAAGTGTGGTAAAATTTTCTTCAATATCAAGAATGTTTTGGTAAAAACTCATGGTATTGGTTATGTAGTCTTTTCGTATTATGGAAGAGAAATTTTTAGCCAGGAATTCCTCTTTTGAATATCCTAAAATTCTTATTGCATAATCATTTATAAATGTGAAATTTCCTTTGTAATCCGCTTCAAAAATGATATCTACGGCAGTTTGAATTAAGTTTTCGTACTGATTTCGTATTTTTATTTCATTAGTAATATCTTGACCTATTCCAATTATGGAGTCTTCGGAGAATTGTTTGTCAATCCATTGTATAAATTTATATTCCCCGTTTTTACATTTTAATTTTCTAACGTATAGTCGATTGTCTACAAAATTTGCATGATAATCAATTCCAATAAATTCGGGATCTTCGGTTAGTTTCCAAAATTTCAGTCCCATAACCTCATTTGGAGTATATCCTAATATTGAAGTAATGGTGTTACTGCAAAAAGTAACTTCGCCTTCTTTGTTTGTGGCAATGGTTAGCGAGTTCCCTTTGTTTACAATTTCATTGGTGAAATTAAATTTCTCTTGAATTTTTGCTATTGAGATGTGTCTTACATAGTTTATAATAAATACCATAAGACCGAAATTGATCAGTATAATACCCCTTTTGACAGGGATCAAATCAAAAGCATAAATTAGAAATAAATAGCAAAAGACAAGGCCTGAAAATATCCAATATTTTTTTATTGGTTTAATGATAATGTATGAAAATAAAAATAAAACTATAAATGCATAAGTAGGGATAATATCATCATGACGAAACGCAATATTGTATCCAACTAATAGTGAATAAAAATAAAATAAGAAAATAAAAATAGTTTTAATTCTATTATATAAGTATTTTGATTTTTCGCTTATTAAAAACAGTAACAGAAAAAAACAACCTATTGAAAAGTTGATTATTAATAGACTTTTGGGTCTTACATGAAATAATTCAAATAGAATTTCAAAAAATGGAATTATTAATCCAAGAAACAATAAATAAAGTTGGTATTCTCGTTTATCTGATTCTTCCGTTGGAAGGTTATCTATGTTTTTTAAAATATAATTTATTTTTGAATTTGAATACAATAATGCTATTATTATGGTAACAAGTAATATTAATAAAATAACATTTCTGTGGTTTGTAAATATTAAATGTGTTGATTCCAGGCTTAATTGCATAGGAATAGAAACTAAGCTTGGAAAAGAAAAGTTGAAGTTTAAAATGTACAATATGTTACAAAATAATAACATAGTTTAAAGGTTACTTTTTAATTGTATATGGCATTAAAATTTTAATCAGATTAGTAGGTAGCATATAGCTTGTTAATACTGTTTATTGAATTTCACGAGGAGCATCAATACCTACAATATCTGAATAGATTGCATAATTCATTGAATAGAGAAAGGGTAAGGTAAAAAATATACCAATACAACATCCCATAAAGCCTACTAATGAACCAATAAATGCCACAATTATTAATCCTAGTATAACGAATGGTTGCTTGAAAATAAGTAAAATGCTATATTTAATGGCTTCGATTGCTTTTAAATCTCCAAAAATGATAAGCGGGATTGTAAGAAGAGTAATATAGGAAATAAAACAAGTTGTAACTTTTCCAAGTAAATCTAAATGCAAGTACGTAAACAAAGTAGCTTGAACAAAACCAATCACCGAAATTAAAAATGAGGATACGATAATTTCTTTAAGATATGGAAGTTTATAATAACCAAATAAATCAGAAATATGGAACTCTTCATCTCGGTCTCCACAATGTGCCATTTTTAAGAATGCTGCCTGAAATGGGCTCAATAAACAGGATGTAATAAGTGAAGTAACACCAAAAATTAAAAAATTAGATTCGGATAGATTTTCAATTTTTAATTTTTCTGGAGAAAGTTCTTTTGTCATTGCAGTAACTCCTATTACGGATGCTAATGATATTCCAATAAAAATGGCAAATAAAACACTAAAAATGAAAAGAACTAATCCTGCATACAGTGCAATCTTTTTATAATTTTCGAAGGCATGATTAAAAATATTTGCAAAATCTATTTGGTATCCGTTTTTTTCAATATCGTATAATCTTTCTTGTGTTTGGTTCATTTTGACTAGGTTAATTATGTTGGTTAGATTAAGCTTTGTTTTAAAATCGATTTCTTTAAATGCTGTTCTCCATAAATGTTTTTTTTTCGGATACAATAATCTAAAAATTATGGCGATTTTGGATTCAGAGGGTAAAATTACTGTTTTTTTTACTTTTAAGAAGTCAAAATTTTGCTTTGACTAGTGTTGTACATCTTAGTAGTCACACTAATCATGAAATTTTGAGTAACTGGTTCTGATTTTTTGTGAGTAGCAATCGACAAGTCTTTTTGTGGATTTGTCTTTAAATAGGTTTAAATAGTCCGATAATTAGAAGAGAAAAGTACTTGATATATATCAGAATTCCTAAAAAAAATATAAAATAAGATTAATAGTTTTGAAAGAAATAATTTCTAGGTGTTTTGTAGATTCCCAATCATTTTTTTATTGTTAGAGCCAATTTAAAATTTTCTTTAAGGTATCTATTTTTTTTTCATAGGGTGCGTATCGTAACTCCAAATCCAACCAATTGGCTTTTTTTACAATTCCTTTTTGATGTGAAAAAGTATCAAAGCTCAATTTGCCATGATATGCACCTATCCCGCTATGACCTACACCTCCAAAAGGAAGTCTTTTATTGGCAAAATGAATAACAGTGTCGTTGATACAACCACCTCCAAATGAAAAATTGGTAACTATTTTTCGGGCAAATTTTCTATCGTCGGTAAAAACATATAGCGCTAATGGTTTCTCGTATCTTGAAATGGTTTGCGTTATTTCCTTTTCGTCTTTATAAGTGATTATTGGTAGTATTGGTCCAAATATCTCTTCTTCCATCAGTAAACTTTCAAGGGAATTTTCTTCAATTAGAGTTGGGGAAATGTAACAATCTTCGATGTCAGTTTCGCCTCCAAAAATTACTTTTTCAGGTTCAATTAAACCCATTAATCTGATGCAGTTTTTTTCGTTTACTATTCGAGCAAAATCTGGAGATTCTTTTGGGTTTTTGCCATAAGCTTTTGTGATTTCTTTTTTCAAAAATTCAACAAAATGGCTTTTCATGTCTTCTTGGATCAAAATATAATCTGGAGCAATACAAGTTTGCCCTGCATTCAAAAATTTACCCCAAACAATTCTCTTTGCTGCTAACTTTAAATTGGCAGTTTCATCAATAATGCAAGGGTTTTTCCCTCCTAATTCAAGGGTTACTGGGGTGAGGTGTTCTGCGGCAGCTTTGGCAACAATTTTTCCAACAGCTACACTTCCTGTAAAGAAAATATAATCCCAGCGTTGTGCCAATAATTTTTGTGCAGTTTCGACACCGCCTTCAATTACTTTTACGTGCTGATGTTGAAAAGCTTTTTCGGCAATTTTGAAAAGTATTGCTGATGTTCTTGGTGTCAATTCTGAAGGTTTTAAGACTACTTGATTACCTGCGGCAACTGCTGCTATCAAAGGACAAATCGCTAATTGAAAAGGATAATTCCAAGGGGCGATAATCAAGACTTTGCCGTAAGGTTCTTTAACGATATAATCAGTTGATGGAAAATTGAGTATAGAAGGAAAAACTCTTTTATTTTTACTCCATTTCCCAATGTTTTTTATAGTGTCTTTTAATTCGGATATAACATAATTGGTTTCGGTGGCAATCGACTCAAAAGGAGGTTTTTTGAAATCATCGTATAAGGCCTGAATGATTTCATTTTCATGCTTGATAATTACATCCAACAATTTAATTAAAGCTTCTTTTCTTGAACTAATGTTTAATTTGTAATTCATTGCAAAACAGATTACTTTATATACTGCAAGTTAAAATTTAATATCGATATTATAATATTTTTTTCATTAAAATATTAAATGGCTTTCCAGATCACTTCGTCTGGAGTTGGGGCAATAATAGTGATTTCCTCTTTCGAAACGGGATGTATAAATACCAGTTTTCGGGCATGAAGATGGATTCCTCCGTCAGGATTGCTTCTGTCAAAACCATATTTTAAATCCCCTTTTATTGGAGAACCAATTGCTGATAATTGCGCTCGTATTTGGTGGTGCCTGCCTGTGTGTAGTTGAATTTCGAGTCCGTAATAATTGTCTAGTTCTTTAATGATTTTATACTCCAAACTAGCCAATTTACTATCAGGTACTTCTTTTACGTGTGCTTTTGAAGTATTATTTTTCTCGTTTCTTTTGATGTAATGAATAAGGGTGTCTTCATTTTTGGAAGGCCTGTTTTTGACTACCGCCCAATATGTTTTTTGAGTTTCCCTTTGGCTGAATAATTCATTCATACGAGTTAAAGCTTTGCTGGTACGTGCAAAAACTACAATCCCGGTCGTTGGTCTGTCCAATCGATGCACCACTCCCAGAAATACCTCACCGGGCTTGTTGTATTTGTCTTTAATATATTCTTTTACAACATCGCTCAATGGCTTGTCTCCCGTTTTATCTCCTTGCACAATATCGCCTACACGTTTATTGACCACTATTAAGTGATTGTCTTCATGTAGGATTTGGAGATTGTTTTTGTTTGAAATTATTTTATTCGACAATGGTTAATTGTTTAGCAAATTTTAATGAATGAAAACTACTAGTATTGTTCTTTCTCGTTTGGAAAATCCTCTGATTTTACATCTTCTACATATTGACTAATTGCAGAAGTCATTCCTTCGTATAAATTCATGTAACGTCTCAAGAAACGAGGACTGAATTCGTTATTCATCCCCAACATATCGTGAATTACCAATACTTGTCCATCTACACCGCCACCAGCACCAATTCCGATAACAGGAATCGAAATGCTTTGCGCTACTTTTGTCGCCAAATGAGCTGGTATTTTTTCAAGTACCAAAGCAAAACAACCTAATTGTTCTAGTAATTTTGCATCTTCAATTAATTTTTCGGCTTCTTGTTCTTCTTTGGCACGAACGGTATAAGTACCAAATTTATAAATAGATTGTGGAGTTAATCCTAAATGTCCCATAACAGGAATTCCTGCATTCAAGATTTTTTTGATCGATTCTTTAATTTCTTTACCACCTTCCAATTTCACAGCGTGACCACCACTTTCTTTCATGATTCTGATAGAAGAACGTAAAGCTTCTTTAGAATCGGATTGGTAACTTCCAAAAGGTAAATCAACAACAACTAAAGCTCTTTCGACAGCTCGAACCACAGATGATGCATGATAAATCATTTGATCCAATGTAATTGGTAAAGTCGTTTCATGACCAGCCATAACATTGGAGGCTGAATCTCCAACCAAAATTACGTCAATCCCAGCGGTATCCACAATTTTGGCCATCGTATAATCATAAGCAGTTAACATGGAAATTTTTTCACCATTGGATTTCATATCAATTAAAGACTTGGTGGTAATTCTTTTGTAATCTTTTTTTATTGCAGACATTGGATTTATTATTTTAATTCCGAAACGCTCGGTATTGATTTTATTTTGAGAGTGTAAAAGTAATAAATTGAATTTTTTTAAATTGAATTTTTAAAAGGAATATCACAAAGGAGGCTTGGGAAATTATGAAATTGCTATTTTACTAAACTATTTTAAAGAATTTCTATAACAAATAATTAAAATAGCTAATTTTGAAAAACTAAATCACAAACATAATTTTGAAAAATATCCTCATTATTGACGACGAAGAAAAATTACGTCATCTTCTTGCCCGAATCATAAAATCCGAAGGTTTTGTTGTGTTTGAAGCTTCCGATTTAAAGTCTGGGTTTAAAAAATTGGATGCTAATGATATTGATGTTGTTTTATGCGACGTCAAACTTCCAGATGGCAATGGTGTTGATTTTCTTCAAAAAATAAAAACTGCTTTTCCTTTGACAGAGGT
>NZ_DASTTN010000401.1:0-6582 GCF_035760125.1 Flavobacterium sp. | reverse complement strand
TTCTTTGGGGCCTATCATGGTTTTAGTGCCTTTTTCTAATCTAAAAGGTCCAAACCTTAGCTGTTTTCCTTGATTAATTTCATCTTCAAACCATTTAATGAGTTCTGGATCAGTAGTTGTAAATTTTATATCCTTAGCAAGTAGAGCTGTTGTGGGCAATACGGGCATTACCCCTATGGCAGGGTCATTGCCAGCTACAGATCCTCCTGAAGATATTTCAATTCCGAATCCAATACTCATGGGAGACCAGCGCCACGTTCTGGAATAAAATACATTGCTATCCATCCAAGGTCTTATTATATTTATGCGTTTAAAAGAGCAGGAAAAATTATAGTCAGTATTAGTTCCAGAGGCTTTGAAATACGTTTCTTTTTCTGGAGACTTTTCATTCCATGAAGCAAGCATATTTGTTGGCTTGTGCCTGGAATTATACCCTGGTGAGGGTTTTGGAAGAGGTGAAACCCCGTCAAAAGAAGAACTTCCTTGAGTGTTCAAATGACCAATTGGCATAATTTTTGAATTTTGGCAACAGCAGAATTTTGGAAGCATTCCTAAGCCACCAGACCTGGACTGCTTATCATAATCATTTTTATCAAAAATGAATGGTGTCCAGAGTTCAGCTTTAAACCAGTCCTCATATTTGGGGACACTGTCATAATACTGATAGGTACTTCCATCATCCAGTTCACCCGTATATTGAGCATATCGTTTATTTAAGTTGTTCCAATAGACATACCTTTCCTTAGCCTGAAGCTGTTCAATAGTAGCCAATGCTTTCTCAACCTCAGTTTTGTAGCCCTTGTTTAACCAGTCATTATCAGCGGTTTCATAATTCTTTATTACATCATCGGGAACCTTTTTTCCTCCATTTTTTTCTGTTGATTTAGCGGTTTCCAAATCATCTTTAGCACAATAAAAATTGCTTGAATATTTTTGATAAGCTAGAAATTCTTCTGTTGGCTCACCACCATAAATAAGTAAATTTTCCGCTTTCAATAACTCCTCCTTTTCAAGTGCAGTTAATTCAGTAATAGCAGTTTCTTTGCCATCAAGTATTAATTTATAAACATCAGAAACCGATGCCGCTTTGCTTGTAGCAACATAACTGCATTCTAAAGTAAGATTTAAAAAATTGCTTATGTAATATTGGTCTTTTTTATTAGACGGATCTAAATTGGTTTGGACAGTAATCCCAGGGATTTGAATGGATAGCAATGACGAAGGATTATTTCCAACGACGCCAAATTGGCTAAAAGAAGCAGCCATTTTGCTATACAGTTGAGAAGTCTGGACTGTATCTTCTTGTTGTTTTACGGGAGAATTCATTATGTTGTTGCATTAATATTAAACAAATAAGGAGCAAGTCATTAGTCCTGCTCCTAAATTTTTAGTTTTCTTTATTAATAATTCTTAGGAAGCCCAAGGCAAATTTGGGTTTGGATCTGGCAACTTAGGCAGAACCTGGCTAATAGAGGCAATAATCTGAGTGTCTTTGATCACTATTTTGTTGCCCGCAATAGTGCCTTGAATCTTATGTTCGTTTTCTCCATAACTGACTCTTCCGGAAATGCTAAAAGGACCAATGCCTACTGTAGCAGATGCTTCGACATTTCTTTTAAGTACTTCTTCAACAGTATTAGTGAACTGCCCGATGATTTCAACATTTCTTGCTAAAATATAGGTGGTTGGCAAGGTTACAAAAGGACCGCTAGGTTTAATGCCTTCTACAATGCTTCCTCCTGACGAATATTCAGCTGCTGGAGCGCTTGGCGAAAACTTCCAAGCTTTACTGTTAAACAGTAAAGGATTCATCCAAGGGCGAGTAATAGTAACTCGCATTAATTCACATTTGAAAGTCAGATTCGTTTCATTTATTTTAGTGTAGCCCTTATCTTCTTTGTAAGAACCTTCTCCTTCTATAGATACAATACCATAATCAAAACCTATGTTACCTGCCGCTGCAATTGAAGTAGAAGTAGATTGGTTGTCCAGATCTTTTTGATTGAATTCAAACTTCGTCCAGCCTTCTTCTTTATGCCAATTTTTATAAGATGGAGCCATAGTGACAGGGCAAAATTCCATGCCGTCATCAAGAATTCCTTGATTGTCTGCGTATTGTTTATTTAGTTTTTCCCAAAACGCAGCACCTTCCATCGCTTGATATTGTGCAATGATAGCAACATTAGTGTCTTGCTGTACTCTGCCTGCAGCAGTCCAAGCATTCCAAGCATTATCTTTTACAGCTTTCAGCCTTGATGATGGCTTAGGCAATAAGGGATCATTATTGTATGTACACCAAGCTTCATTATAGGCATCCAAGGCATCCAAATATGAATACATGGCTTTATCACACTTCTCTTTTAAAGAATCATAACTTACAATTGCTTCATCAAGTTTTTTCTTTTCTGCTTCTTTAATGCTGGCTAAAGGAAATAGTTTATAGTCCAATATACTTTTATAGGCACCAGAAACAGACAGAGTAACTGGAGAATAAGTAGTATTAAACTCGCTAGCTGTATCAAAAATTTGTGATATTTCCTTATTATCAGCTGGCTTTGTTTCCGGATCTAGCCCAGTGGGAATATATTGTCCTGGGTTTAGCACTGATAAAAGCGATTCGCCAAGCTTCAGTTCACCCATGGGGGTACTAACGCCTAAAGCTATGGCAATTTTAGAATAAAGTTTTTCGTAAAGAGCTACGTTGTAGTCTGTATCAGTCAGTTTATTTTCCATTTTTTTCTTAGTTTTTTAATTAATAGTATTTTGTAAAAATTGTATTCGTTAAGGTAATTTTGAAATTAGAACATGGTGAGTGGTCTTCTCGTCCCTTTTTCGTTCAATGAGCACATAATATTCCACAGAGTGGAGTGGAGATGCAGCATAAGAGGCATTTCCCTTTAAGGCTTCAGCCTCATTGCGTGAAATGTTTTTAAACTTCCATTCATTTTGATCATAATATAACACAGCAAAAGGCTGATCACTTGGCAGGCGAAGTTTAAAAGTTACAGGAAGTTCTCCAAGGTTATACCCAGTTAGTTTAAGCATTTGTGTTTCCGTATGAGTATATTCAACTCCATCACGTGCTTTATTGTTATGCCAAGAACATTCGGGCATCAGGTAACAAGTGCCGCCATTTGCAACTTGACCATTGGAATTTGTAGTCATATGCCCCCCTACTGAGAACTCAGGATGCACACCCTCAGCATTTGGATTTGTTACATAACAATTATGATCAATTCCATTATCTTTAAGTAATTTTTTCCAGGTATCTCCTTCATGACCTGGAACTTTTTTAGGATCATGAGTGCTGCCGTCTACATTGTAAAGGTTAGCATTAATTGTTACAACGGCTGCTCCAGTTGATTCTACGCGATAATTTTGTAACGTGTCGACAAACGCTTTAATAAGTTCTAAATCTTTAATTTCTTCCATAGTTGTTAGTATTAGTTAGATTATATTTATGCTATATTTTAAATGGTTCTTCAAATGCGCGATTTTGAAATCAAAAAAAACGCAATCAGTTTTTTGACTAGATGACAAATGCAAAGTATGGTGAAGCTCTTTTAGTATTTAAATATTCAATTTACATCATAATACTTTGATTTTCTTGCACTTAACAAACTTAAAATTGATAAAATAATGAATTGATTTATGAAAAAATGTTATGAAATAGTAGATTTATAGATACAAAAGCAGGAATTGTATGTACGAAATAAGTAAGTGACTTCGTAAATATGCAGAAACATCTTTGTAAAATGAAGATTATTGTTCAAAATTGTGTTTCTGATGAAGAAAGAAACTATTGACAGCGAACTGGGGTTATTTGGCCACAGATTTCAAGAAAGTGGTGGGACTTTACTTTGCCTGTTTGCTATCGTTCGGGAGACAAAGCGTTGCTAACTTTTTTTTAACCATAAATTGCACAAATTCAAATAACTTTAATCTAATTGCACATTTTTTTTCAAAATTTACAATTTGTGGTCGAAATAAGATGCGTATTAAAATGTAATTAGATAGAATTGAGGATGGAACCGGACATTTGCATAGCGTAGAGACTGACACTTCGTATAGCTGGGGTATTTTTAGTATAAAAACACTATTTTTACTGCTAAAGCAGTAAATTATATATAAATCATTGAAGATTGATTAAAAAAATAGTGACAACTCCTGTTTTTACTGTCATACCGGTAATCATTGGAGCAAAAAAAATATAAATCAACTGTGGTACTTGAGAAATTTTTAAAAGAATTCAAAAAAGTTTCAGTAGAAGAATCAAAAAAAAAAAAGGTCTCAACTAATAGCCCTTTGGATTTTTCCATAGGCCTTTTTTGTTTTCCTCTAAAACGGTAGGATGCAGTATTCATACACTATCTATACTTTACCCATGCTTTATCCATACACCCTGTCTCGTCCTGAAATAACTATACAGGTTATTAAATAAATCCTGTTATAGGCTGTATTTCTTGTGGATTTAGTTTTTCCGTTATTCCAATTCAAAAGTAACGGTTACGTTTCCTGAACCTAATGCAGATGCTAAACCTGTTACATCATCTATCCTTCCCAATTTTGTGTAGCTGTATGATGTCGAAAAAGTTTTGTAAAACAGCACCAACGTTTTTGAACCGTACAACATCAAGTCACCATTTTTTATAGCTCCAGAATTGACCGAATTTGTGGGAAGACCGCCTGCCAAATCATAATATTTCTCGTTACTGTTTAGTTCAATCATATTGATAATCAAAGGCAACATTTGCTTAAATGCCTTTGTCGAATTATTATCCAAAAGCGTAGCTGTAAAGGTTTGTGAATTAACCTTTATTTTGATTTTTCCGCTTGTCATATCGTTATTATTTTCTGTATTGATATTGTTATCGTTTTTATCGCAAGACCAAGCACTACTGATAAAAACGATATAAAAGTTAAGAGAATTAAAAACGAATGTTTCATAATGCTGCATTTATTTTAAATGCTCTTTGAAAAATGTTTCCAATTTGTCGAAAGGAATAATTTCAACCCTGTCGTACAAATCAACGTGAACAGCTTTAGGAATAATCATCAGCTCTTTTGGTTCTGCTGCTGCTTTGTAAATATCTTCGCTGAAATAACGAGAGTGTGCTTTTTCGCCTGCTATAATTAAAACAGGTCGTGGCGAAATTTCTTTAATGTATGTCAGTATTGGCATATTCATCAACGAAAATGCACTGGTAGCTGTCCACGATCCGTTTGAATTTATTGAACGCTGGTGGAAACCTCTTGGAGTGCGGTAGTAATCAAAATAATCTTTAACAAATTGCGGTTCGTTGCCTTTTAATTTCTCTGCATTAGAACGATTTCCTGATGCTGGTGTTCCAGCTTCTGCGTCTTTCCAACGTTGTTGGCTCATTTGCTCCAACGTTTTTGTGCGCTCTTCTAATGTTACTTTGTCGTAATAGCCTTTTGATGCGGCTCGTGGTATATCGTACATACTTGTTGTCGCAACGGCTTTTACTCGTTTGTCCACAGCAGTTGCATTTAAAGCAAATCCACCAAATCCACAGATTCCGATGATGCCTATTTTATTTCTGTCAACATTCTTCTGAATACCAAGAAAGTCAACTGCTGCACTGAAATCTTCGGTGTTGATGTCAGAGGAAGCCAAATTGCGGTATTCGCCACCGCTTTCGCCTGTAAAAGAAGGGTCAAAAGCAATTGCAATAAATCCACGTTCTGCCATTTGGTTGGCATATAAGCCCGATGATTGTTCTTTTACTGCTCCGAAAGGTCCGCTAATGGCAAGTGCAGCCAATGTTTCGTTGCCCTGATTTTTCGGAATGTACAAATCGCCTGAAAGTGTTATGCCATAACGATTTTTAAAGCTTACTTTTTGGCGTGTTACTTTATCGCTTAGTTTAAAAGTATAATGTTCAGTTGTATTCATTTTTTCAGATTTAGATTTTCCATTTTGTGCAAATGATTGTCCTGTTATGAATATCATCATTGCGATAACAAAAGATTTTTTCACTTTATTTATATTTAAATTGTTTTTAAAAATTTTGCAGGAATTCCACCTACAATGGTATTGTCGGGTACATCGTTTGAAACTACCGCTCCTGCGGCTACGATAGCATTTTCACCAATGGTTACGCCTTGCAAAATGATAGCTCCCGCACCAATCCAAGCGTTTCTCTTGATGTGAATGTGTCCGATCGTTAGTGAATGTCTGTTTTCAGGCGAAACAGGATGTCCTTCAGACAACAGGCTGACTTTCGGCGCAATCAGTACGTTATCTTCTATGGTAATTCCTCCCAAATCAAGAAAAACACAATCGAAGTTGATGAATACGTTTTTACCAATTTGGGTGTGCTTTCCGTAATTAATGTGTAAAGGTGTAAATACCGTAGTACTTTCATCAATTTCAGTATCCGTGATTTGACTTAATAAATCCCTGATTTCAGATGGGTTTGATGTATTATTCATCTGAACCAATAATTTCTTCGTAGCAAAAGAAGCTTCACGCATTTTATTAGCTTCAGGGTCGTTTGGCGAAATGGTTTCTCCGTTTTTTAGTCGCTCGAAAATATCTGTTGTTTGCATTGTCTTACA
>NZ_DASTTN010000400.1:0-13994 GCF_035760125.1 Flavobacterium sp. | reverse complement strand
TGGACAGATCTGGTAAGCAGCTACCTCTTTATCAACAGCGGTTTTAAAAAGCCGGAATATTTCCGTGCTGAAGATGATCAGATCCGGATTGGAAAATCACTTTATGAAGATCCCCAAAGCTACCTCCATAACTCACCTGTTTTACTGGCCGCAGCTATAAAGACTCCTTTACTGGGATGGACTGGCAAGGAGGACCCCACTGTGCATCCGTTGCAGAGTATGGAATTTTACATGGCACTTCGCCGTCTTAACAAAACCCATACGCTGCTGGTGTATCCCGAAGAAGGCCATTTTTTATTAAAGAAAGAAAATCAGAAAGACCTCTCTGAACGCATACAGCAATGGTTTGATTGCTATCTGAAAAATGGTAGGATCCAGCCATGGATGAAAAGTGATAATTGAGTGCTACTGCTTTGATTGTATGCGAAATAAACTGCTGGCTATTTACCGCAGATTACAGATATATATAACCACTATAGTGGATGTATGTACTGGTATCTTATGTTCTTTTTTGAAACTGTTTCGTACTGCAATGTCAGCATATCGAAATTTGATGCTGCAGATAAACTGATGCGGTGCTGATTCCCTGGACAGCATGAAATTTTACAAAGGGTTCAAGGTATTTTAAAAAAACTCATACACTACATAAAAAACCACGGTTTAGGACTGATTATTTTTTGAATGCTGATTATCTGATTTTATTTTTTAAAAAAAATACCTCCACTTAGTTTTTAAGTGGAGGTATCCTTTTTTGTTCCTTGACTTTAATTATTGGTAATTCTTAGTCAGAGGAACAAGACAGGCTCCTTGCTGAAATAGTGCATTGCCATCTGGTGCCGTACAGGCATCTCCTCCAGCATTGCCACATTCAGCAACAGCACTACAGCTTTGCGAAACGTTAATTCTATTGTACCCCATCTTAGGGGCAAATTTTTTATCCAGTGAACTTGTGCCGGCGGCACTAACCAATCCCAGTGCCACCACTGCCATTGGCAAAACGATTTTAATTACATTCGTTCTCATAATACTAAAAATTTAAAGTTACTGATCTACTCTTTTTTACAGGTTTTCGATCTGACCCCTGCTACTTGGCCAATAGATTGTTTTTATGTGTTTTTACATAACTGGAAGTAATTCTTTTATCCAGATGATATAAGACAATATGGTCGCCGATAAGGGCATACAGTTTATCCTCCTGCACTACAAAGCTTTTCATTTTTTTTCCATCAATATGGTAAATGCAGAAGCTGAACAGATAGCTTCTCTTTTTGTAGTCATACACGTCAATGATACTGGCAAATTTCCAGAGGTTATCCTCTTCAAATCGTCCGGGAATGGCTGAATTTACAAACAGCAGATTATTAAACACAGCACTGCTTTTATTGACAAATAATGGTGGTTTGGAGAATTTTCGCTGCTTATGGCTCTTAACCTTGACAATACTTAGCTGAGCATGGAAAATGGTATCAATTGTATTGCCCCTAAGATCGATTTTTAAATTCCGATCTGTCACTGTAAACTCATTGCGGTACGCATACAAAAATATGATTTTCTGCAAGCCAGCACTGTAATGCAATTGCCCGTCAGTGTCGAAGGCTCCATCAGCCTGCTTTTGCAGAATGGCAGGATTTAATATCGTGCTGGTATTTTTACCAACATGGATAATGCCCAGTATACCTTCGCCTGTAATGGAGCTGTAAGTGCAGGCAACCACCGACGTTGAATCCATTGCTTTGGCTGCGCCAAAATATTCACCCCCTTTACGTATCAATCTGGCTTTCCAATCTTTGACAAGCCCTCTGTAAATACAGGGAACTGTCCCGTCTGTGACAAAAAAATAAGGTGGCTGCATACTGATTTTGACTCCTTGAAAAGGCAAATCTTTACGATCCAGATCGATAAATTTTTTGTTAGTCTGAATCAGTCTGCCGTTAAGCACCGTGATCAGTAATGGCGTCGTGGTATTGCCCAGATAAATTCTATCATCGTCCACTCCTGCGATATAAAATGAATTCAAATTTAGATCCAGACTGGCAATTTTATGAATTAGAGTATGCGGGAATCGCCTAGTGAGCCTGTTATGATAATGAACAATATTTTCAGAGATTTGAAACAATACAATAACTAAAACAATACTACTTAAAGTAATAGTGAAAAAGAGAGCTAGTATTGTTCTTCTTTTAAAGTTTTTAATTCTGTTATCGGTTATATAAAATAAAATGGCGACAACTGCCAGGAGAACAAAAATGAGGTTGAATAGTAAGTGCTGATTCCAATTCAGCTTTTCTAATACTCCCCCGCAGGAACAGGGTACAAAGGAAGAATAATGAAGGATTATAAAAATATAGGCTGAAAATAAAATCATTAATCCATAAGACAGAAATAATCCGGCAAGCCGGCTTTTTGGAATCATAAGCAGGATACAGATTAGAAATTCAAGCAGAGGCACCAGAACTGAAATCCATCCTGCAAAAGCAGTTAATAATGGCGACTGTCCTAACTGAACCTGAAAATTTTGAAAGTCCAGTACTTTGCTGCATGCCGCATAAACGAATAGCAGAATATACAGCAAACATACAATTTCAATAAAAATTCTTTTATAATTGAGCTGCATTTTCATAATCCTAAAAGTTTACTTGTTACTGAATCTTTAAAAATCAAGAAATTAATCTCAATAAAAACAGAAACAAATTTAGAGGGGATCTTTTCAAAAATGAGTGTCAAAACCAAGCCAAAAGTTTTCAGAAATAAGCCATTTCATCATTTTAGGGAAAAAATAAAAAAAGTGCCTGCCACATAACATTTATCCGGCAGGCACTTCTTTAATTTTGGAAATACTAAAGCTATTTACAAGCTTCACTTAAGGTCGTAAGCTTTTGGTTTAATTCCACAAGGCCTGCTTTTTGGAGACATTCCTCGGAAACATTTCTAAGCTCTGATAAACCGCCTTCAGACAAGCTCCCCAGCAATCCCGGAGTATCACTTTCCAGTGCCAGTCCGCGTTCAATTACATGGTTCAATAACAGCACATTTTTTCGTGAAATTTTCAAATCAATCTTCACTACCTCACTCATTCCAGGGATACTCAAAACAGTATCAAAAACCTTGGCCACATCATTTGTTGTAATCATAATTTTCACTTTTAAATTAATGTTTTATGACACAAAGATATAAAGCGGTTTCGAGCTTATCCTAAGTGAAATATGACTATGATAGGTTGTATTCAAAGGGCTTACTTAACTTAGCAATGGATAAGAGCAATAGAAATTCATATTGATTGTTAGAGACACTTCTACTTTTGAAGACAACAACAAAAACCTTCCCTAAAACAGTCAGGACTTTGTTATTTAAAAAAAGGATTTTCCCTTTAGAAAAAGCACACTCCTTTCCATTTAATTGATGAGCGGATTGGATTCTGATTATTGGCATCAATAGCCCCAAAATAGTTAGCGTGCCCTTTCCTTGAGTATTTAAATCCAAAACATAGCTTTAAAATGAAAATTCCAAGATCGAAAAGAAACCTATATTTTGACGAATACTTAAAAGATCAAAATTGTTTAAAATGACTGAAAGATTGCCACGTTCCTGCAATCGGCAAGATGTCCGGTTGTATCACAACCGATATCTTGCTGCCCCTTCACTCGGAACTCGTGGGCAGTGACACTGAAAGGAAAATAGTTTGCATAAAATGAAATGAAGCGTAGCAAATTCACGAATTCAAATAAAAAACTAATTGAATTAATGAGTAAAAAGAGAGATGATGGAAGAGCAAAGTAAAAACAGAACCAGATGGCTACATCTACGATTGACAATTGAGGAGTATGACCTATTGTACAAACGATTTAAGAAATCAACCTGCCCAAAAATAAGTGATTTCGCAAGAAAAAACCTTTTACAGAAACCTGTTGTAATGAAATATCGCAATGAGTCACTGGACGCGTTGATTATGGAATTAATAGAGCTTAGAAGTGAGCTAAACGCCATTGGGAACAACTTCAACCAAGCTGTAAAAAAACTCCATACCCTCGCACAAATTCAGGAATTTAAACACTGGATTATCACTAATGAACTGGAAAAAAAAGTGCTATTTAATTCCATAGACCAAATTAAAAAACACATTCAAAATCTCTCTGAAAAATGGTTGCAATCATAAAGACAGGACATTCTATAAGAAGCATTTTCAATTACAATGAAAACAAAGTTTCAATTGGTGACGCACAATGTATTGCCGAAGGAAATTACCCAATGGATTCAGATCAAATGAGCAGTGTTTTTAAATTAAACTTTCTGCTGAAACAATTGGAACTCAATGAAAATGTAACACGAAACAGCGTTCATATTTCATTGAATTTTGACCCCTCGGAAACTGGATTGTCAAAAGAAAAACTTACGGAAATCGCAAAACTCTATATGACAAAAATTGGATTTGGTTCACAGCCCTATCTGGTCTATCAGCATCATGATGCTGGACATCCCCATATCCACATTGTTTCGATAAAGGTCAAGGCGGACGGTAAGCGAATAGACATGCAAAACATTGGGAAAAACCAGTCCGAAACGGCCCGGAAAGAAATTGAAAATTTATTTGGATTGGTTAAGGCGGAGAACAGTCTAAAAAAGAAAAGTTTTGAAATTTTGGCTATTCCAACGGGCAAGATTCAGTATGGAAAAATTCAGTCCAAAAAAGCAATTGCCAACGTACTAAGCGCAGTGCTTTCTTCCTATAGCTATTCAAGTCTTCCTGAACTTAATGCCGTATTGGGGCAATACAATGTTTATGCGGACAGGGGAAGCGAAAACTCAAGAATATTCAAAGCAAATGGACTCGTGTATCGGATACTGAACCCGCAAGGCAAGCCTATTGGTGTTCCAATTAAAGCAAGTGATTTTTACTTTAAACCGACTTTAAAATTCCTTGAAGAAAAATTTAAATCTAACAAAGTTAAATCAACATCACACAGTAAACGAATAAGAAACCTTATCGACTTGGCATTATTAAACAAAAAAACAACTCTTGGTGATCTTACAAAAGCGTTGGAAAAGCAAGGTATAAGCATTGTTTTAAGAACAAACGCCGAGGGCATACTCTATGGCATTACCTATGTGGATCACACCACCAAAAGTGTTTTTAACGGTAGCTCGTTAGGCAAGGAATATTCCGCCAAAGCCATACAGGAACGTTGCGAAGCTAGAACACCAAAAATTACGTTTTTGGGAGTTAAAATGCCAGTGAATGAAAATCAAAACCAACCGATATCGAACAGTACCATCACACAATTAATCAATGACCTGATTCAAACGGAGTATGTTGGAAATTATCTCCCTAACGCATTAAAGAAAAAACGAAAAAAAAGAAAAAGAAAAGGACAATCCGATAATCGATAAAAAACGACGCCATGGCTATGCAGACGGGAGAAAACGAACAGGCATTGAGAAAGATACTCGATATGACACGATTTATCAGTATCGCTATTTTAGGAATTCACTTTTATTATTACTGCTACTCAGCTTTTCGCGAATGGCACCTTATTAGCGGATTCAGTGATACTATTTTAGGCAATATCCACAACACGGGATTGTTCGGTAATTTTCATAAATCCAAACTCTTTGTGTTGGGATTTTTAGCGATTTCGCTCCTAGGTTCCAAAGGGCGTAAAGACGAAAAGCTGAATCATAAAACAGCTTTTGCCTATATAATTACAGGCCTACTGATTTATTTTATTGCCGTATTTACATTGTATCTGAAATTTGAAATTGTACAGGCTGCCATAGCCTATATGATTATCACTACTGTTGGTTATCTTCTAATACTTTCAGGAGGCACGCTCCTATCCCGAATTATAAAAAACAGACTCAACCACAAAGACATTTTCAATAAAGAAAATGAAACCTTTCCACAAGAAGAGAGATTATTGGAGAATGAATATTCCATTAACCTGCAGGCCCGATATCATTTGAAGGATAAAGTCAGAAACAGTTGGATCAACATCATCAACCCTTTTCGAGCCTTAATGGTATTGGGAACACCTGGTTCGGGTAAATCGTATTTTGTAATTCGGCACGTGATTACCCAGCACATTCGCAAAGGCTTTAGCATGTTTATCTATGATTTTAAGTTCGATGATCTCTCCAAAATTGCCTACAATACATGGCTCAAAAACAAGCACCTCTACCCTATTGTTCCTCAATTTTATGTAATCAACTTTGACGACCTAACTCGTAGTCACAGGTGCAATCCTTTAGACCCTTCATCCATGACCGACATTACCGATGCTTCCGAATCAGCCCGGACAATTCTGCTGGGATTAAACCGGGAATGGATCAAAAAACAGGGTGATTTCTTTGTGGAGTCACCAATTAACTTTCTCTCGGCTATCATCTGGTATTTGAAAAAATACAAAGACGGAGAGTTCTGCACTCTCCCCCATGTCATCGAACTCATGCAGATGGATTATGACAGTCTATTTACGATACTGCGAACCGAAAAAGAAATTGAGGTACTTATCAATCCTTTTGTCAATGCCTATCTCAATGATGCCATGGACCAATTGGAAGGCCAGATTGCCTCTGCCAAAATTGCCATGGCCAGACTCTCCTCTCCCCAACTCTATTATGTTTTATCGGGCAATGATTTCACATTGGACATCAACAATCCAAAAGAACCCAAGATTGTCTGTATGGGCAACAACCCACAAAAAATACAGATATATGGAGCTGTACTGTCCTTATATGTAAACCGCTTGGTCAAGCAGGTCAACCAAAAAGGAAAGCAGAAAAGCAGTCTGATATTTGATGAGTTTCCGACCATCTACCTCAACAATATGGATAGCCTGATTGCCACGGCACGCAGCAATAAAGTAGCTACTTGTTTAGGAATTCAAGACTTTAGCCAACTACGAAAAGACTATGGCCGGGAACAGGCCGATGTGATTATGAACATCACCGGAAATATCATTAGCGGACAGGTTAACGGTGATACAGCCAAACAACTTTCGGAACGGTTTGGTAAAATTATGCAGGACAGAGAAAGTCTTTCCATTAACAGTGGCGATACTTCCATCAGCCGTTCCAAACAATTGGAATCAGCCGTACCTCCATCTAAAATCTCATCCCTTAGCTCGGGCGAATTCGTTGGTATGGTAGCCGATGATCCCGATTGCAAAATTGAATTAAAAACGTTTCATTGCGATATCATAAATGACCATGAAGCCCTTAAAAAAGAGCAGGAGAATTATGTTGATATTGCCGTTATCCGCAAGCTGGATAATGTCATGGTACAACGAAATTATCTGCAGATCAAACAGGATATTCAGGATATAATTCACTCTGAAATGGAACGGCTCTTGAATGACCCTGGACTGGTGTATTTGGTGGTGAAGAAATAAAACACTTTAATAATTAATCACAAAGTTTCTACCACATCAGTATTACCCTTAAATGACATCAAAGAAAACTTTATGCCAGGAATCTATTAAGAACGTTTTGTATTGTTTAGGTCATACTATTATAATTAAATTTTATAAGTGCATAAAATTATTAATTTGATTTATAATAATCATCACCATAAATTTGTCCCATCAAATCGAAACAAATGATTTGAATCATTTAAAAAACAATCTAAAAATTTAAGATCATGAAATTTACAAGAAGAGCAAACGCAAATTGGAAAGGTACAGGAATGGAAGGAAAAGGAACTATCAGTACACAGAGTACTACCTTAAACAGTGCACAATTATCTTTTAAAACCCGTTTTGAAGAAGGTGTGGGAACCAATCCTGAGGAATTAATTGCTGCGGCACATTCCGGATGTTTTACTATGCAACTAAGCTTTTTACTTAGTGAAGCCGGGTTTGTTCCAGAAGATCTAAACACCGTAGCCAAAGTTACTTTTGAAGATGGCTCCATCACTTTAATTCAATTAGAACTTAATGGAAAAGTTCCTGGAATTACTGAGGATGAATTTCAAAAAGCTGCACAGAAAGCCAAAGAAATCTGTCCAATCTCAAAATTACTGAATACAGAAATTACTTTATCGGTGGCGTTAATAGCTTAAATAAATTTAAAAACAACACACAACAATTTAAAATTAAAAAAAATGAAAACAATCTCTTTAAAAGAACAATTGAAACATTATTTCATGTTCGCAGCCTTTATCATTAGTTTCTTATTAACATCAGTAAGTTCTAATGCACAGACAGCATCAACAGCACAAATTAAAAACGTTGTACTCGTACATGGTGCCTTTGCCGACGGTTCAGGATGGAAAGCACTTTATGAAGTTCTTAGTAGAAAAGGATACCATGTTTCAATTGTTCAAAATCCTTTAACATCTCTTGAGGACGATGTTGCTGCGACAAATGTAGTGTTAGATAAACAGGATGGACCAACAGTTCTTGTAGGACATTCATGGGGCGGAGCAGTCATTACCCAAGCCGGAAACCATCCAAAAGTTGCTGCTTTGGTTTATGTAGCTGCTTTCCAGCCTGATAATGGTGAATCAGCATTGCAATGGTTGCAAACTGCTCCGCCAGCACCTGAAAATGGTGTATTGGCTCCAGATGACAAAGGAATAGTTTACTATGACCAAGCTAAATATCATGCAGGTTTTTGTGCTGACATCAGCAAAGAAGAGGCTGAATTTATGTTCGCATCTCAAGGTGCTTTTTATGCTAAAGGTTTCGTAACACCAATCACGAAAGCTGCATGGAGAGATAAACCGGCTTACGCAATTGTTGCCACGGACGATAAAAGTATAAATCCATCCATTCAAAGAGCTATGTACAAACGTTCCAACACTAAAATTACTGAAGTTAAAGGAAGTCATGTGATTTTTATGTCACAACCTAAAGCAGTTGCTGATGTTATTATTACAGCAGCCAACATTAAAAAATAAGATTCCTTTAATTATTAGATTATAAACAAAAGAACCTGGCAACACTGTCAGGTTTTTTCTTATTGATCATAAAAATCTACTCACAGATTTGACAAAATAAGGAGAATCATTCCATCTGATTTTACGGTAAGCAAAGTCTTTTTGAAGTGATGCAGGTAAACAATTCCAAATGGCCTCATTCATTTTTTCAAGCAATAGCTTTTTTGAAAAGGAATCAGAAACCACCAAACTGATTTCCCTTACTGGCTTTGGCTCCTTGAAGGGTTTGAAAAGTCCTAATTCTTTTTCATTCTGGATGGAAAGCTCGGGAACAATGGCAAATCCTAATTGCGCTCGCACCAGATTCTTCAAGGTTTCGATAGAACTGATATCATACGAGAATTGCTCTTTTATTTTTTCTGGATTCTTTAATCCGCAAATATCCAGCAACTGGGCATTGTAACAAAATTCACTATGAAGCAATAATAATTCTGTCTTATCTCCGGGTTGCATTTCATAATAATCATCCTTGGCCATCGGATGAAGTGTATTCAGATAAGCTACAAAAGGTTCTTTGAATATCGGATGCTCTATCAAATTCGGATTGCCTGTCGGTGTAGCCATAATAACCACATCCAGTACACCAGTTTCCAGATCATTCATCAGCTGTCCAGTATTGGCTTCCTTGATGATAAAGTGTACTTTGGGAGCAACTTCTTTCATTGCATTAATAAACAATGGTATAAGGTATGGAGACAATGTTGTAATTATACCAAGTTTTAATTCCCCTTCCAAAAGGTTTTTTTCATTTACCACAAAATCTCTGATGCCATCAGCTTCCCTAAGAATTTTTTTTGCCCGATTTATAATTTCTGTTCCAAGTTTAGTTGGTGTTAAAGGCACTTTATTACGGTCAAAGATTTTAATGCCAATTTCTTCTTCCAAATTTTTAAGTTGTATGGTAAGACCTGGCTGTGTAACCATACATACTTCGGCCGCTCTTGCAAAATGTCGTTCTTCATCTAGGGCAACGATATATTTCAACTGTTGAATTGTCATAATTATAAATTAATTATATAAAGATATAAAAATATCAATTTTATTTATAACAAAATCTTTTAAAATTTTCAATCTGGTATTCTGACATTTATAAGCCCCTTGATTACTGATTTAATTTTTCTAACCCTTAAATTTCTTAAGCAATTCAGCTAATTCTATAATATTGGTTACGTGAACTTTTTTAAAAACATTTAATTTATGGGTGCTTACCGTCGTCATTTTTATATCCAACTCATTTGCTATCTCAAGGTTTCCAAATCCTCTTGCGAGAAGTTCTGCAATTTCCAATTCACGATGGGTAAGATATTCCAAAGGGTTATCACTTTCTTTTCTGTGTTGTGAAAATGCTATAAATTTATTGACTATGTCATTTGAAATAAATTTTCCTTTTTCCAAAACTGTTTTTACAGCTTTAACAATGGTCTCGCTATCACTCAATTTGTTCAAATATCCATTTGCTCCAGCCTGGATATAACGAAAAGCATAAATATCCTCCTCGTGGGCAGAAAAAATTAATATTTTGACATCTTTTTGAAACTCCCGCAAATCATCAACCATATAACATTTTTTTCCACCAGGTAAATTGATATCCAATATCACTAAATCAAAAGTAACTTTACCACATTCAACAAGTGCTTCCTGAAAATCATTTGCCTCAGAAATTTGAACATTATCTATTTCATTTTCCAACAAAATCGACATTCCGGACCTTACAATAAAATGATCATCTACAATAAGTATTTTTTTAATCATAAGTAAATAAACTTTTAAGAATTGGCTACATCAGCAGCATAAATCAACTTCTTTTTATCAATAGAATCGACCCCAACAGCAATATTATTGGCTATGGTATCATTTAAAACAAAACCTTCCTGCATGACTGCCCTAATATTTGCACACCAAGCTTTTTGGGATAGATTTCCTAAATCAATTTTAATCCCGTTCCCATTGGATGTGGGCTTGGAATATAGATTAATATCCCCGCTATTGGGTTCGCAAAACTTCAACAACAATTTTTGGGAATGTCATGTGTTTGATGTGCTTCTTGTTGCGTTTCATCTTCTTTTTCATGTATTTCAGATAAACGTGCCAGTGATATTTTTGCATCTTGCACTTCACGAATAAAAGTAATTAATTGTACAATCGGACCATTCAAACTTCCCACTATATTCCTTATAGCCATCATCATCCCTAGAGTTATTTCTCCATCAAAAACTAATTTTGCAATTACTGCTATCTCGAAGAGTTTCACTATAATGAGGTAGGGTTTGGATGTTAATTATTTTACCATAATACTTGGCTGCAATTTTTAAGCAGGTTGCACCGCAATCTTTTTGTCAATTGATTATAATAAGGAAATCTTGTCATTAATTTACAATTAAATCATCATCATAAATTATACTATTGTCCTCAGTTTTAATAAAAATGTGGTATTTACCAATTGGCAAATCAAAATTGACAGTTTCATTTTTAGGAATAATTAAAGAGCTTTCAATTGGAATTGCCGAGTTCTTCATTAAATCAAATTCCTTAAAATCAACTATTTCAACAAGGACCTCCTTCTTTTTATAGCCAGAAATTTTTTGGCTCTTTATAAATGCTTTTTTGAATTCAGCATTAGGATAAATCATTTTTAAATTTGGCTTGAGGTTATTTATCAAAAAATAGTCCGCAGAAGATTTTACTTTCGTTGTGTCATTAAGGTATTTGCGAGGAACTAAAATCAAATCTTGTTTATTATCTGCGTATATTTTTGCTTGATTAATTGTTATTGGATTAATTCCAGACAATTCTTTAAAATATTCTGCCATCAATTTCTTAGTTGCGTGTTTCTTTTCAAGATGGCCGTGCCCAACATATACAAAAATTTTGGACTTAGGATCTTTCTCCAAAATCTTTAAAATATTTTTTGCCTGACCCAATTCTCTATCAACTCCTTTATCATAGTTTTCATGTCCTGAAACAGTAAAACCCAATGCTATAGCTTTTCTTATGAAATGAGCAAAATAAGGTTCATCTGTGTAAATTCCATTATTGTAATTTGGGGTTAACTCCTTTTCTGAGCTTTTACTATTAAATCCTTCTAATGACAAATAATTGTATCCATTCGACTTTAGAGTTTCTAATAATTCCATCGCAAATAATCTATGTTTAGGATAGTAATGATTTTCATTAAGCATAATCACTTGGTTTTCCTTTGCTATTTCAGCAATTTTACCCAAAATAGCATTGTCTTTGTAAACGTCGTCCTTGATTGATAAATCGGCAATTAATGAATTGAAATTTTGTTTGCTCTCTTTTTCGTAATCCACAATTAAAGAATCATATAGTTTATTATTAGACATAGATGCATTAACAGTTACAAGAAATTGGAATTTATCATCATTTCCCTTTTCAGATTTTAGAGGCGCAGTTTCCAACTTTTTGCTTGCAAAAAGCGGATTGGGATGAACACCGGGAAAATTATTTATAAATATTGATACATATGACATTTTATTGGTATTTAATGAGTCAATAGCAATTTTATTCAATAAATCCTCAACGAATACCGAAGAGTTCTTGTCCCTACTTGAATTAGATTTCATCACTCCTAAAACTTTTCTTTTTCCTTTTTGCTTTTCGAATAACAAAGTATTATTTACCGTATCACATACTACTGTTTTAATATTGTTTGAATCAACACTCGACGATGGAATATTCTGGTAGAAAAAGTACATCTCAATGCCTTTTTCTTTTGCATCAGCAACTAAAAAAAGGTCTTTTGATGATAATTTATTATTCTTTAATAATTGTTTAAATTCTTTTTCTTTGGTAAAAGAAGTTTCCCTGAATTGAATATTTTTATCAAAATCAATTCCCACTTTTAAAGAATCATTGTAAAAATAATTTCTGTTAAAATAATTATTATCAGACAATTTACTTTTATTTGAGCCACAAGAAATGAATAAGAACAATAGTAATAAATTAAAATATCGAGGCATTATTCCAAAGTTTTTTATTGGGGTCATAGTTGTATTTTAGTTGAATAGTATAAATCTGTTTCTTTTTCTTTAAATGGAATGCTACCATTTGGACATATATCTAAATTCACAATCCTTACATACTTAAATTTTGTCTTTTGAAACTGCCCAAAAATTTAAAATTTCTGTATTAGGGACAACTTCTTTAAGGTTACTCCCTTTGATTTTACCAAAAGAAAAGTCATCTTCTATATAGTGTTTAATATTCCCACTGTGATCAATGTACAGACTCTTATTATAGACAGCATTAAAATTTAAAGACGCGCTAAATACATCAATAGAAAACACAAAATCATTTGAATTTTAAATTTTCATTTATAATATTTCTTTTAATGATTCTTCTTGGTAAAAAAAATTATTACGAACTGGTTTCAAATCGTAACCAACTCTATCACAATCAAAAAAACAATTTCGACTCTGGAGGATTTTAACTTAATTTTTTTTAATTCAAATTCTAATACAGTGATTAAAGTTTCTTAATATGTAATCAATCCCACTTACACTTGCTTTCTCATCTAGAAATTAAGATGACTTTTACCAAACATATAAAGAAGAAGTGGAATGCATACATAGCAAAAACAACCTTTAACAAGAAAGGTTGTTTTTAAGTAAAATATGTTAAAATTCGAAAAGTGTTTCTAAACAAATCCTTGCTTAATGGCTTCTTGGACTAAGCCTGAGCCATCAATAGCCACAAAGACTTTTTTTATTCTGATGATGCGCTTTTGGATTGCGTTTGTTATCAGACAGACAACTCCCTTCAACCCTTCTGTTCTAAATTCTTACGACAAATAGAACAGTATAAGCTTATGAAATTCAATCGCTTATTCAAAGTAAAAAAAAATAATATGTGCTTAATAATAAACGGATTGACAGATCCAATGCTCGATCCTAACGAAGTATTTTGTGCTTCGTGACTTCGTACAAAAACAGAAAAATCCTAAAACTATCGACTAATACTACAACAAAGTTCGTCCATGGACTTACGGTTCGCCACAAAAAATTCCCCCATAAATACTTGGCTGTGCCTGCGCTTTATTGCG
>NZ_DASTTN010000399.1:0-2974 GCF_035760125.1 Flavobacterium sp. | reverse complement strand
ATTTACCGAAGTCGTGTCCTCAGGGCGTTGCCCAGTCTGAATCGCATATTGCTCAGCTGGCAGTCCAAAACTGTCATACCCCATCGGGTGCAACACGTTAAAACCTTGGTGTCTTTTGTATCGAGAATACACATCCGAAGCGATGTACCCCAACGGATGCCCCACGTGCAATCCCGCTCCAGACGGATAAGGAAACATATCCAACACATAATGTTTTGGTTTGTCTGAATCGTTTTTGGCCGCAAAAGTTTTATGCTCTGCCCAGTATTTTTGCCATTTGGCTTCTATTTCGTTCGGATTGTATTTCATGAGTGGTAAATAAACTGTTCGTCAGTTAATATATTTTTATAATTGATTTTATAAAATCAATTTGACTTAATTAAATAATGGTTCTATATTGAATAACAAATTGCCGTAACATCCAAAATTCTTAGACTTATTATTATCGACAGCCAAAGTATTGCTTAAACTATAATCGCCTACCAATTCAAAACTAAAATTTTTCAAAAAAGTAGTTCCAAATCCAAGCTGGCCACCAAAATTGACTTTATTATAAAAATCGCTTAAATCTTCATTTTCATTTGATTCTGCATCCAAAACATTGGTCATTCTAAACCCTCCAACAAAATAAAATCCTTTATTATAATCCCCTCTAACATCATATTTTGCAAGAGCATGCAATTGAAGAGTCTTTAATTCAGCAGATTCAAAAACAGTTATAAGCCCAGGAGTGGTATTATATTCACCTTCGAAGGTTGTATTATAAATAAGATGTACTTTTATTCCAAAACTCTTATCTAATTTATAATCAACAAACCCTCCAATATTAAAAGGGCTTCCAGCTGTTCCCGCTATTAACGGCCCATCTATTTCAATATCATAAAAATTGGCACCAACAACTGCTCCATATCTTAAATTTTGCGACAATCCCGAATAAGAAACCAAAAAAAACAAACCAATTATAATTTTTTTCATGAAAGCAAAATTTGTTTAAAGTTAGACTGACTGTTAGATTTGAGCGGCAAATTTACATTTATTGTAGCTTGTTACCAAAGCTATTTCTTAAACAAAAAAATAAATCAGTGGTTACGTAAAAATACTTATTTTTGACAATGTATTTCTTAAAATATAGTGATTCCTTTATTTAAAAGAATAAACCAAAAGATATGACTATAAAAAATCAACTGCTTTCTATCCTAATTGCCTTGATGCCGTTGGCATTCAGCTCCGCAAATGCACAACAAAAAATCACTATCGTTGCGGCCGCCAATCTAAAAGTGGCCTTAGATTCCATAACAACCGTTTTTAAAATCCAAAACCCAACGATTGACGCACAAGTAACCTATGGCGCTTCGGGAAAATTATTTGAACAAATTTCCAATGGAGCTCCTTTCGACTTATTCTTTTCTGCCGATATGGATTATCCCAATGAACTCAAGAAAAAAAACCTAACAGCATCGGAGGTCAAAATGTATGCCACAGGAAAACTCGCCATTTGGAGCAAAAAAACAGACCCCAATGTCAAAAAAATGAATTCGCTCCTGAATGTCAATATTACCAAAATTACCATCGCCAATCCAGCAACGGCGCCTTATGGAGAAAAGGCCGTAGAAAGTTTGAAATTCTACAAAGTGTATGATAAAGTAAAAAGCAAGTTGGTCTTTGGCGAAAACATAACGCAGGCCGCACAATTTACCACAACCGGTGCCGCAGATATCGGAATCGTGGCGTTGTCACTCGTTCTCACTCCAAATATGCAGAAAGAAGGTGGCAAATATTACATCATCCCCGAAAAAAGCCACGCCCCTTTGGAACAAGGTTGCGTGATCCTGAAACGTGCACAAGGAAATGCGAACGCGATCAAATTTTACAATTTCATTTCCTCAAAAAAAGCGACCGCTATTTTAAAACATTACGGTTATTCAACTAAGAAATAATGAACACACTAAACGGAAATATAACAACGATTCAATCGCACGAAGGAATTTCATTGGTGAAAGTAAAATCCAATGATACTATTTTCACTTCAATTGTTCTGGACACGCCCGAAACAGCCTCTTACCTCCAAACAGGACATTCCGTAAAAATCATTTTTAAGGAAACCGAAGTCATTATTTCCAAAGATTCAAAACCGAATATCAGCATTCAAAACCAATTGCAATGCACCATTGAATCGATAAAAAAAGGCGTTCTGCTCAGTCAAATAAACCTGAACTTTGGTGAAACAATTATAGAATCCATAATAACGACCAATGCCTGTGAGCAATTGCAATTAAACAAAAACGATACGGTATTGGCATTAATAAAAACGAACGAAATAAGTTTATCTCCCAATGATTGATCTAGATCCATTATGGCTCACAGCAAAATTGGCGTTTATTACAACGCTTATTCTTTTGGTTGTTGCCATTCCGCTTTGCTATTGGCTAACCTATAGCCGTTTCCTATTCAAAGCCGTAATCGAAGCCATTATCAGTTTGCCTTTGGTACTTCCTCCTTCAGTTTTGGGATTTTATCTTTTGGTTGCTTTCAGTCCTGAAAATACTTTCGGTAAATTTCTATCCGATTATTTTGATTTGCGGTTGGTATTTACTTTTCAAGGATTAATTCTTGCTTCGGTTTTATACAGTTTGCCTTTTATGGTGAATCCTATTCTTTCGGGCTTAAAAAACCTGCCGGCAAGTTTACAGGAAGCTTCTTTCACATTGGGGAAATCAAAATTCTCTACCATCTTGAAAATTATCCTTCCCAATATTCGTCCTTCCTTGCTCACTGGAATCATAATGACTTTTGCACATACAGTGGGAGAATTTGGCGTTGTTTTAATGGTCGGGGGAAGTATTCCGAAAGAAACGAAAGTAGTTTCCATTACAATTTACGAAGAAGTCGAATCGATGAATTACGATAATGCCAATGTTTATGCGGGGATATTGTTTGTATTTTCTTTTTCCATTTTGCTAGCCGTTCATTTAAT
>NZ_DASTTN010000398.1:0-4293 GCF_035760125.1 Flavobacterium sp. | reverse complement strand
GTAACAGTACTTTTAAGCCAACTTCTCATTCAATACAATTTAAACAGCCAACTAAGCGATTCCAGAATAATAAACATATCAGGAAAGCAAAGAATGCTCAGCCAAAGATTGACTAAAGAAATTTTGATTCTTAATTTCATTACCGATTCTTTGCAAAAAAAGAAACAAATCGATAAAGTTTCTGAGACTATATCCGAATGGAAATCCAATCATTATTCCTTGGTAAACGGAAATGATAGCTTGGGTTTTCCAAAAGAAAAAAATCCCATTCTAGTCCAATATTTTGAAAATCTAAAGCCTAATTTTGACACACTGCTTATAGCCAGCAGTACTTTTTTAGACAATAAAAAACAAAATAAAAACGAACAAGAAAACCAAAAATTGGTTCAAATCATACTCAAAAATGAAGCTGTTTTTCTTTCGGAAATGAACCAGATTGTGGGTGAATACGATAAAGAAGCTTTGGAAAAAGTAACCCGACAAAGCAAAACCGAATATGCTATTCTCGCTTTTACCCTATTGGTTTTATTACTGGAATTTATATTCATTTTCAAACCCACCAACAAGAAAGTGGAATCGCTAATTTCCAACCTCCTATCTTCAGAAAGAAAAGCAATAAAACTGGCGCAGGACACCGAAATCATCAGCGAAGCCAAAGAAAACTCCGTAAAAGAATTGAAGTCACTCAATTATGCGATGGAGAACACCCTACTCTATTGCAGAATTGCCACCGATGGAACTATCATTCACATTGGCGAAAAATTCTCCAAACTAATACAGTACAACCCTTTCCTTTCGGATAAAAAATTCGGACAGGTACTCACTCCTGTCGAAAAAGAACAACTTATCATCGACCGTATCGTACTCGAAAACCACCGTAGAGGCTGGCAAGGAGAATTGAACATCACCACTCGTAACGAGCAATCGCTTTGGTTAGATTTATCGATGGTGCCGGTAACAATAAAAAAAGACGAATCGGAGCTATTAATTATTTGTTTCGATATTACCGAACGTAAAAAAGCGGTGCAGGAAGTGGAACGCCTGAATGCGGCCAATGTTGCCGACAAACTAAGCCAACAAAAAGTTATTTCGAGCAAGATTGTCGAAAATCAGGAAAACGAACAAAACCGTATCGCAAGAGAAATCCACGATGGAATAGGACAAATGCTGACCGGATTAAAATTCAGCCTCGAAAGTATCAATCTGGACGACAAGGAAAAATCCACCATAAAAATAGAATATCTAAAAAAACTAACCCTTGACATCATCAAAGGTGTTCGCACTGCCACATTCAATTTGATGCCACCGGAATTAAGCGACCACGGAATCAATTCGGCTCTTGCTAAACTCACTTTGGAACTTTCAAAACTTACAGGCAAGAACATTCTCTTTTACAACAAAACAGATTTCAATAGCCGCTTGGATTCTTTAATCGAAATCAATATTTATCGATTGACCCAGGAAGCCATTAACAATGCTATCAAATATGCCGATTCTACTCATATTATAGTACAGCTTTCGCATAGTGCCACACTATTGAGTATCACCGTTGACGATAACGGAAAAGGATTTGATATTAATGCCGTCGAAAAAAAGAGAAACAGCGAATCCGGAATGGGCATGCTCTTTATGAAAGAAAGGATACAATATATTAACGGTCGCGTTTTCTTTAATTCTATTCCAAATGAAGGAACTAGGATTACCTTTAATGTTCCAATATAAAAGAAAATTAGGGCGTGCCACCATAAAGAGAAGGAACCCGATTTTGAAACCGCATATTCGGTTCCTTCTCTTTATGCTGTCAGGCTATCCACGCTACTTCGGTAGCTAGCTCCAAATGAAATTCATTGAACTCCTATGAAAATTATATATAGTGAAGTAATCCTTCACGCAACTTAACAACTTTAAAAACAAGCAATATCAATTGTAATTTTAAAATTCTTTCAGAATTATGGTTCCTTTTTTTATCCCGTTTTGAAATTGATTTTTTTATATTAACATTGCCATTAAATATTTTTACTCAGAAATTCAAAAAATACGTATCTTAGCATCTAAATTAGATGAATATACTTAAAGAGTAATAAGTACATTATGAGTGATAAAATTCGAGTAATTCTTGCAGACGACCACGTATTTGTGAGAGATGGCATAAAATCTTTATTAGAAAACGAAGCAAACATCACTGTTGTAGGTGAAGCTACAGACGGACTGGAAGCCTTATCCTTAATAGACAATCTCCAACCCGATTTACTTATTCTTGATATTCGGATGCCAAATATGACCGGCATTGAAGTAGTAGAACAACTGAGAAGCAAAAACAATTTGGTGAAAATTGTAATGCTTTCTATGCATGAATCCGAAGAATACGTATTAAAATCTATTCAAGCCGGAGCCGACGGATACTTACTTAAGGGATCCAGTAAAGAAGAATTTCTAAAAGCGCTTCATACCGTTGCCAATGGCGGAAAATATTTCAGTGGTGACATCTCGTCTATATTAATTGGTCAATTAACCAATCCTGTACTTACTGCAGAACCCAAACAATCTTTAGGAGAAGACCAAGTAATTACCAAAAGAGAGAAAGAAATTCTAAAACTTTTATTGACAGGAAAAGGAAATAAAGAAATTGCAGAAGCCTTGGACATCAGTAAAAGAACTGCTGAAGTACATCGATTCAATTTGATGAAAAAATTAAAAGTAAAAAACCTGATGGAACTTTCCAATAAGGCCGCAGAGTATTCGCTTTTATAAAGATACTAAGCAACTCAGGATCTCAGACACTTAGTTCAAGCAAATAAATAAGTATAAATACTTAATTATTTTTCAAAAACTGCGAAAACGCAGTTTTTTTCTAGAACATACTACTTAGTTTTGTATAAAAATAATAAGTATTATGTCAACAACAAACTCCCTCTCACAATCGCACCGTATTTTATTTTTAAATACATTAGCCTTTACGGTGTGCTTCGCCTGTTGGACTCTCAATGGAGTTCTTGTCACTTTTTTGGTAGATAATGGAATCTTTAAATGGGATGTAGTCCAAGTAGGATGGCTTTTAGGAATTCCAATTTTAACGGGATCTGTAATGCGTTTACCAATAGGTATGCTAACCGATAAATTTGGTGGTAAATACGTATTCTCTTTATTACTTCTGCTCTGTTCTATTCCTTTGTTTCTGTTGCCTTTTGCAGATAGTTTTTTCATGTTTGCATTGCTAAGTTTTTTCTTTGGCATGGTTGGAACCAGTTTTGCAGTAGGAATTGGCTTCACTTCTATTTGGTATCCAAAAGAATGGCAAGGAAGAGCATTGGGGATTTTCGGAATGGGTAATGCCGGTGCTGCGATCACAACTTTTTTGGCACCTTCACTATTAAATGAATTCTCTATATCAGACCCTCAAAATGGATGGAAACTACTTCCTGTTATATATGGAATTGCATTGGTCGTAATAGGTATTATATTTTTGCTTTTTACCAAAAACAAAAAAAATGAAAACCAAACCAAGAGTGTACCCCAAATGCTACAATCTTTAAAAAACACCCGAGTTTGGAGATTTGGAGCTTATTATTTCTTAGTATTTGGTTGTTTCGTTGCTTATTCACAATGGTTATTGCCGAACTTTATGAACGTATATCAAACTAGTTTGGTGATGGGTGGAATGTTTGCTACCATGTTCAGTTTACCGTCAGGGGTGATTCGTGCTTTTGGTGGCTTTTTATCCGATAAATTCGGAGCCAGAAAAGTTATGTATTGGGTATTGAGTTCATCTGTAATTCTAAGTGCCTTATTAATGATTCCAAAAATGGACATTACCACATCCGGCCCAGGAGTTATGGCAACCAAAAAAGGAATCATCACAGCAGTTTCAAATACTCTTGTTAAAGTAGGCGAAAAAGAATTCCCTATCAATCTGAAAGTAAATAAACCATTAGAAAACACCATATTCCCAACACGTAATTCTTGGCAACAAGTGGTTGTGGCCGAAAATCAGGAAGTAAAGAAAAAAGAACTTATTGCAAAGGGAGTAACAGCCATTCATTTTAGCGCCAATATGTGGGTGTATCTCGTATTGGTTATCCTTATCGGAATTTCATGGGGAATTGGTAAAGCCGCCGTTTACAAACACATCCCAGAATATTTCCCTACCGAAGTAGGAGTTGTAGGTGGTATGGTTGGAATGATAGGTGGACTTGGTGGTTTCTTTGGACCAATCATCTTTGGGTATCTATTGACTGCTACCGGAATTTGGTCAAGCTCTTGGATTTTTATATTACTATTATCTGCAGCATGCTT
>NZ_DASTTN010000397.1:0-3500 GCF_035760125.1 Flavobacterium sp. | reverse complement strand
TGAATTAATGTCTGATCCGCATGTTGTACGTGTTGTAGCTTTGTCTGGAGGATATGCTCAGGAAGAAGCCAATCAGAAACTTTCGGAAAACCATGGATTGATTGCAAGCTTCTCAAGAGCTCTTTCTGAGGGACTTTCCGCCGGTCAGTCTGATGATGATTTTAATAATAAACTGGGTAAAACCATTAAAGAGATTTATTCCGCTTCGATTACATAAATATGACGAAAGTTTAAAAGGCGTAAAGTCAAAAGCATTTATATCAAATTAATAAAAATCTAAAAATAAGATTGTATAAAAATCTAAAATTTAAAACAATGTTTCCATTACACAGAGGTAGAAGATTAAGAACAAGCGAATCAATTCGTTCTTTGGTTCGCGAAACCACTTTAAGCCCAACCGATTTTATGTTTCCTATGTTCATTGCCGAAGGGGAAAATGTAAAGGTCGAAATACCGTCTATGCCAGGAATCTTTCGTCGTTCGATTGATTTGACGGTTGAGGAAGTTAAAGAAATTTATTCATTAGGAATACGTGCGGTCAATATTTACGTAAAAGTAAGCGAGGATTTAAAAGACAATACAGGAAAAGAAGCTTGGAATCCAAACGGATTGATGCAACAAGCTATTCGTGCCATCAAATCGGCCTGTCCAGAGATGATTGTAATGCCGGATGTGGCTTTGGATCCGTATTCTATTTATGGTCACGACGGAATTATAGCCAATGGCGATGTAGAAAATGATTCTACGGTTGCCGCTTTGGTAAAAATGGCTATCTCTCACGCCGAAGCCGGAGCCGATTTTGTAGCACCATCTGATATGATGGACGGACGTGTGTTGCGTTTGCGCGAAGGATTGGACGCTGTAGGTTTTCACCATGTGGGGATTATGAGTTATTCGGCTAAGTATGCTTCTGCGTTTTATGGGCCTTTCCGTGATGCATTGGACAGTGCACCCAGAGAAGCGGATATTGCCGTTCCAAAAGACAAAAAAACGTACCAAATGGACTATGCCAACCGTATCGAAGCCATCAAAGAAGCTTTATCCGATGTTGAAGAAGGAGCCGACATGGTTATGGTAAAACCCGGTATTGCATATTTGGATATCGTTCGTGAAGTTAAAAATGCTGTGAATGTTCCGGTAACCGTTTTTCATGTATCAGGTGAATATGCCATGATCAAAGCTGCTGCCGAAAGAGGTTGGTTGGATAATGACAAAATTATGATGGAGCAATTAATGTGTATCAAAAGGGCGGGAGCGAGTTTGATTTCGACCTATTTTGCCAAAGAAGCAGCTATACTTTTAAACAAATAAAAATGAAAAAAGTTATATTATTATTAGCCGTTTTAATATTCGCTTCTTGTAAAAAAGAAAGCCAGGAACCATTTGGGAAGCCCGAAGCAACTACTGAAACTACAGTCGTAAAATCGCCGGAAGTTCTAGGAAAAGAAATTTTTGAGAACAAAGGAAATTGCATCGCTTGTCATTTACCAGATAAAAAGCTCATTGGACCTAGTTTACATGACATTGCCAAAATCTACAAAGATAAAAACGCAGATATGGTCACATTTTTAAAAGGAGATGGTGAACCTCTTGTGGATCCAAGCCAGTTCGAAGTTATGAAAACCAATTTTGCCATTACTGAAGAAATGTCAGACGAAGAGTTACAAGCATTAGAAGCTTATATTTATTCGAATTTGAAATAATTTTAGAAGCTAATCCCGCTGTCCACTATATCTCTTGTGGTCCCGTAAAAAAACGAGACCACAAGAGGATGCCGTTTCCATCGGGGCTAAAAAACAAGAACCATCTTAAGTAAGATGGTTCTTGTTTTTATAGATATAAAATTATTTAACTTGTTCTCGTGTGATTTTTTGAATCTCCTCAAATTTCAGTGTTGTGATGCTTTTGTCCTTTGATTGGATCTTGAGTTGAACATTTGGGATTTGTTCAATAATCACTCCTGTAATAATTGTTCCGTCTTTGGCATAAACAAAATCCTCATAAGTGATGTTTTCATTATTGTTTTGAATTGACTTGGTTGGATTTGAAAGTTCTAAATGATAATTATAGTTTTTATAATCTTCTTTTATAATTCCTTTTTCATTCACATCTGGTTTCCATAGTGACCCTGTGGATAAGTCCATAATTATTCCCCAAGGCACAGGTATTGAACCAATGAATCCTGTCCAAGTTAAAACTGTACCTGCAAACGCCCATCCTCTAAATTTTCTTGATTTGTATTCAAACACCTGTTCTTGGCCCCCATCTTCTTTTACTGTAATCGACAATTTATTTGCGTCTTTTCTTTTTACTTTAAAAGTAGCGTCTCCAACGCCCTTAAATTCGTTATTGTAGTAAATTTTTGCGGTAGGTTTGTTATCAACCAATACATGAGCATTGTAATTTGATCCTCCAATAATAGTTCCACAACTTGAAAATAATGTAGGTATTATAACAATTAAAATAAGGCTAACGAGTAATTTTTTCTTCATTTATTTTTGTAATTAAATTTTGATTAATAAAAGCAAAACTATTCTTTTTTTAGAAAAACAAGGAGGTTTTTTAAGTATTTATTTTTTCATCCTTTCTAAATTCTTTGCGAACTTTGAGATAACTTTGTATTCAAATCTATTCAAAATTATGGAAACAGTCTACATCAAAACGCCTTTAGGAATCGCAGCAATTATTGGCGATGAAAATGGAGTATCGGAAATTTCAGTTTCTGATGAAGGAAGTGTTTCGGTAGAAATTCCAAACGTTTTACAAGAAGCTGTTTCGCAACTCAATGATTATTTTGAAGGGAAACGGACTTATTTCGATTTCAAACTCAATCCGAAGGGAACCGAATTTCAACAAAAAGTGTGGAAAGCATTATTGGAGATTCCGTATGGAAAAACCAGAACGTATCTCGAACAGTCAAAAGTTTTAGGAGATGTTAAAGCTATCCGTGCTGTAGCTTCCGCAAATGGGAAAAACCCACTTTGGATTGTTGTTCCTTGCCACAGAGTCATCGGAACTGACGGTTCGCTTACAGGATATGCTGGAGGATTATGGCGAAAAAAATGGTTATTGGAACATGAAAATCCAACAACACAACAAAGTTTGTTCTAAAATATTTATGGAATAAATTTCTTATATTCGTTTTAGATAACTTGTAAAAAATGATTGAAAAAATAAACCTCAATAATATCCTTTTTCTTGACATTGAAACTGTTCCTGAAGTTGCGGATTACAACACTTTGGATGATGAAATGAAAAACCTTTGGGAACAAAAAACCCAATACCAACGCAAAGAAGAATTTTCGGGAGAGGAATTTTATGACCGCGCCGGAATTTGGGCTGAGTTCGGGAAAATTGTTTGTATTTCGGTTGGGTATTTTACGATCAAGGGTGATATTCGTAATTTTAGGGTTACCTCTTTTTTTGGTGATGAAATTAAGATTCTAAAAGACTTCAATAATTTATTGAATAACCATTTCAATCAGCCGCAACATGTTTTG
>NZ_DASTTN010000396.1:0-5054 GCF_035760125.1 Flavobacterium sp. | reverse complement strand
AACCACAAAACCAATGTTGATATCCTTTTTGGTTTGCAATCCATTTTCCCAAACTGCATTCAAATCTGGAAAATCTACCAGCGATTTTGCAATGGCTTTTATAAACAAAACAACAGGAAGCAATCTGGACTGCACCTTTCGTTGTTGATTCGCTTCTTGCAGCCACGCCAATGCTCGAGTTAAATCTATTTTTTTTTCCAAATAATAATGTGGTATTTCTCTATTGGATTTGCTCATTGCTGCGGCTATCGCACTACGTATCGCCTCGGAATCAATACCAGTTTTTAATATATTTTCCCCTTTATCAATCGCATCCTGTTGTTCTATGGCGTGCTCCACATCTTCTTTGGTAATCGCACCATCGTATCCACTTCCTTTTATTTGCTTAATATCGATATGATGGTCTTCCGCTATTTTTTTTGCCAATGGAGAAGCTTTTATGTGGATTTCCTCGGCTGTTTCCAGTGGCATAACTTCTGTTACTTTTTCCTCGATCGGATGCAATTCAATCGGTTTTTCTTTTTTTGTTTCTAAAGGGACTCCAATCGGGCTAATCAAAGCCATTATTGTTCCTACAGGTACTTTGGTCCCTTCATTAATCAATAATTTTTCTATTATGCCTTCCTCAAAAACTTCAATTTCAATGAGCCCTTTTTGTGTTTCCACTTCTGCAATAATATCGCCCCGTTTCACCGAATCTCCAATTTTTTTCTTCCATTCGATTAGTGTACCGTCTTCCATATCTGCGCCCAAACTAGGCATTAAAAACTCACTCATGGCCTAACATTTTTTTAATGGCATTTACAATATCCTGTTTTTGGGGAACCGCTGCTTCTTCCAGGTGAGCCGGATACGGTATAGGCACCTCAACACCACACAGCCTTTGCACTGGGGCATCCAAATCGTAGAATTTCTTTTCCATGATACGAGAACTCACTTCGGAAGAAATGCTTACTGACCGCCAGGCATCTTCCACAATAATTACACGATGTGTTTTGGCTACCGAAGTGAGGTAAGTGAAGTCATCCAATGGTCTCAAAATCCGTAAATCAATCACTTCGGCATCAATTCCAACTGTAGCCAGTTCGGTGGCAGCCTCAAGACTTTTGTAGACTCCCGTTCCATAGGTAATAATCGTAATGTCTTTCCCTTTTCTCAACACTTTTGCTTTGCTGATATCAACTATCTCAGCATCGATATCCAATTCTTTTTCTAAATTCAGCATCACGGTATATTCAAATAACACTACCGGATCCGGGCTTTGCAATGCCAAACGCAACATACCTCGAGCATCTTCATGAGTGCCTGCGGATAAAACAATCAATCCCGGAATATGGGCATAAAAGGACTCCCAACTATGTGAGTGTTGTGCCCCTAATTGTCTGCCAATACCGCTTCCCATTCGGATTACAAACGGAACATGCAATTGTCCACCTGACATATGTTGCAATGTAGCCGCATTATTCACAATTTGATCCATGGCCAACAAACTGAAATTAACGGTCATCACCTCAACAATGGGCTTCATTCCAGCCATTGCCGCACCAATCCCTGCCCCTACAAAACCCGCTTCAGAAAGAGGTACATCCATAATGCGCTCCTCGCCAAATTCCTGCAATAAGCCTTTGCTCACAGCAAAAGCACCTCCGTAACGTCCCACATCTTCACCCATCAAAAAAACGTCTTGGTCATTTTGTAACGCTTCGCGAAGACCTTGCTTTAAGGCTTCACGGTACGTAAGGGTAGTTTTCATAACAGGATTTTCCATGGATAAATATTTTTATTAAACGTTTTAATTTTTTTTCCACCGATTTAAACTCGGCAGTATGTTTATCGCTTTTTGAATAGCATATTCATGGTGTTCCAATTTTTTCATTTGGTTTTGCACATTACTTTTCATATCGTCCAAATTCATTTTAGGATGCCTGAATTCTCCATTTTCGTAACAGTATTTGCAATACTCATTGCTTTTTTGACCGTCTTTTTCAGTTCCTTTTACGTCATCCGAGTCAAGTGGCATACCACAACTTTGACAGATTGCTTTATTTTCCATGATACTATTTTTTAAATTTCTGTCTCACTATAAACAAATTTTGTCAATTGATCTGTTGGTTCCCAAGTTCCTGCTTCCGCAAAATCGACCGCTATCTGCATTTTATTTTCAATCTTTTGCTTCATTAGCTCTATTTCTGCTTCTGTAATCCATTCCTTTTGCAAAAGAAATTGTTGGAATTGTGGAATGGGATCTCTTTTTTTCCATTCCTCCACTTCCTTTTTATCTCGATATAATTCTGCGTCAAACATGGAATGGGCTTTAAAACGATAAGTATTGCAAACCAAAAAAAATGGTTTTCCTTCACTTCTAACCTTCTGTATGGCCTTATTCGCCGCATCTATAACAGCATTCAAATCCATTCCATCTACCGTAGCAGATTCAATTCCATAAGCCGCTCCTTTTTTCTCCATATCAGTCATGGCATGGGAATATTTCAAGGCAGTTCCCATAGCATACAGATTATTTTCACAAACAAATAAAACAGGGACTTTCCATAGTGCAGCCAGATTCATGGCCTCGTGAAATTCGCCTTCGGCAGCGGCGCCTTCCCCAAAAAAACAACAGGTGATATTTGTTTTCTTTTGCTTTTTGGAAGCCAAAGCCATCCCTACAGCTACTGGAAGATGACTGCAAACAATGGCATTACCTCCAAAAAAATTTTTTGAAATATCAAACAAATGCATTGAGCCTCCCCTTCCTCGGCTGCAGCCTTCCTGCTTACCATACATTTCGGCCATGATAACATCGGTGTCAATTCCTCTAGCCAAGGCATGCCCATGTTCCCGATAAGTAGCCAACACATTATCATCCTCATTTAAAGCCTGCATAACCCCTACTGCAACTGCTTCTTCACCGATATATAAATGAAGAAATCCTCTAATCTTGGCTTTAGTATATTGTTCTGCAGCTTTTTCCTCAAATCTCCGGATGAGTTGCATTTGGTACAAAAATAAAAGCCCTTGCTTTAGATCAATAGGAACTGTTATTGTGTCTGACTGTAACATATTCTAGTTTTTATTATTTCATTTTTAAAGACCAAAAGCATAATAATAGTAAGTGGGATTATTTGCATATTTCCCTTCGAGCATAATGCCTCTACTTTTTGATTCAACTGCATCCATAAAGGATTTTATTGTAGAAACAGGTCTGTTATTCACGGATGTAATCACAAATCCTTCTCGGATATCTGTAAACTGTTTTAGTTTACCTTCATCGATTTTGGTAATTTTCAATCCAGCTTTTAAGTTGTATCTTTTTTGATCCTCTTTGTTAATTTCCACAAGTGTAACACCCAAATTTTTAAGTAAATCAACGTTTTTAGGTGTTTCAACCGGCGTGATTACCTCTTGTTTCTTCAGTGTTGCAATAAGTTTTTTTTGCTCTTTACCATCTCGGATTAAGGTAATTGCCACTTTATCTCCTGGGCGTTTGCGCATGATGATCTCCAGCAGCTTGGACGAAGTGTTCGTTTCTATATCATCAATCTTTATGATTACATCTTTCGTTTTAACACCGGCTTCTTTGGCGGCTCCTGTTACAGAAACGCTATCTACATATACCCCATTGGCACGCTCAATGTTCAGCTCCTTTGCAATGGTGCTGTCCATATCTCGGATTCCAATTCCTAAAACTCCACGCTGAACTGCTCCAAAATTCATCAAATCATTGGTCACTTTCTTTACAATATCCACAGGAATCGCAAATGCATATCCTGCATATACTCCAGTTGGGGTGGCTATTGCTGTATTAATCCCTATTAATTTTCCTTCCAATGTGACTAATGCCCCTCCACTGTTTCCGGGATTTACAGCTGCATCCGTTTGTATGAATGATTCGATGGCTCCTTGGTTACTTAAAATATTTATATTTCTGGCTTTGGCGCTAACAATTCCGGCTGTAACCGTTGATGCCAGATTAAAAGGATTCCCGACGGCAACTACCCATTCCCCAACCTCAATAACATCACTGTCTCCAAACATAATAAAGGAAAGATTCTGAGCATCAATCTTTATAAGCGCAAGATCCGTCTGAGGGTCTGTACCTATTATTCTGGCTGGATAGGATCGTCCGTCATACAATGTGACTTCAATTTTATCGACATCATTTACTACATGATTATTCGTAACGATATATCCGTCCGGGGTTAATATCACACCGGAAGCGCTACCTATAATCGGCTCAGGATTTTGGTCTGGTTGTAATTTATATTGTTTAAAATAAGGATCGTTTTTAAAAAAATCTTTGAACAATTCCGGTAAATCATAAAAATCATTGCGATTGCCATTTTCAAAGGGCTGTCGCTCTCGTTTCAAAGTGCATTTAATATTTACTACCCCTGGCGTGGCAATCTTAGCAGCCATTTTGAAATCTACGTTGCCTGTATAAGAAACTTTTGGAGCTGTTTTTGAGGCACTGTTTTGAATATCTTCAATACTTTTTCCATTATTCTTATCCTGTGCATGGCATCCTTGCATCAAAAAAAAGAAGCAAAACAAAAATATAGCTTGACTATATAAATTGATTTTTCTAAATGTTGTCATGATTTAAATTGATTTTTTATTAAAATTGATTTTTTAGAATTCTTTCAGGATTGTTCTAATGTCGAAATATCCCCTTCGGGTAATCCGAGTTCGCGAGCTTTCAGCAATCGCCTCAAAATTTTTCCGCTTCTGGTTTTTGGAATACTTTCAACAAATTCGATTTCCTTAGGAGCCACTGCAGGTCCCATTAGTTTTCTGGCAAAACCCATAATATCCATTTGAATTTCCTCATTGGATTCAACGCCATTTTTCAAAACCACGAATGCTTTTACCAATTCACCAATTATGGGATCAGGTTTTCCTATAACGGCTGCTTCTGCAACTGCTGGATGCCGCATCAGCGTACTTTCTACTTCAAAAGGGCCAACCATATGTCCCGAAGTTTTTATTATATCATCTGCTCTACCGATAAACCAAAAATATCCATCCTCATCTTTTTTGGCCAAATCACCGCTGAG